>CALFWH010000055.1 GCA_937927985.1 uncultured bacterium
CTTCTATATGGTAGAGATTTTAAAAATGGAATTAAATATCTAGAAAAAGCTGTTACTATTGACCCAGAAGTATACAATAAACTTCTATCTGATCACGAAATAAAAGAAATACTAACTAACTTAGTAAAATTATCCATAAAGGTTCTTCAAGATCAAATAGAATTTCAACCTAATAATGTAGAAATATTGTCTTCTATGGCTAAGATTTTACTATATACAAATAATTTTGAAGCTTCTTTAAATTATTTTAGAAAAATAATAGAATTAAAGCCAGATAACTGGGAAGCTTATTATTATATAGGTTTAAATTATAAGAATCTAAAGAACTACGATCAAGCAATCTTTTATTTAAAAAAATCACTTGTTATAAACCAGTTTTTTGCTGAAGCTTACTGGGAAATGGGAATAATATATGAAAAAATGGGTAATTATGGATTAGCCCTAAAAAACTACGAAAAAGCAGTGGAAATATCTCCTAATACCATAAGGTATTTAAACTCTTTAGCTAAACTCTATATCACCTTGGAAAAGAATTTGCAGGCCATAAAAACTCTGCAATTAGCAATAGACATTAATCCTAATTCAAAATGGTCTTACTACTATTTAGGGCAATGTATGGAAAGGGAATATAATTTCGATATAGCAATAGAACAATATCAAAAGGCACTGAATATAGATCCACAATTTACTGAAGCCCGTATATCTCTAGCTAAACTATATCAAATGGATAACCCTAAAAGAGCAATAGAAATACTAGAAGAAATATCTATAGATTCTGTAGATCAGGAAATCTTGTTATTACTAGCCCAATTATACTACTCCCAATCTAATTACTACAAATCTTTTGAATATACTAATAAGATACTTCAAATTAATCCTGAAAATGAACAAGCTTTCTATCTAAACACTCTTTCATATTTAGCACTCTATAAAAATAAAGACCAATTAGTTGACGAAGAAAAATTAATACAAAACTTGGAACTAATTCACCAAAAAGATCCTCTCAATACCCTAATTGCAAGCGAATTAATTAAACTATATATCAAACAAAAAAATCTTTCTAAAGCTAAAGAAATATTAAACAAATCTAAAATATCTATAAAAGATTCTGAAATGGCTAAAAGTATTTCTTTGATTTATCTAGAAGATCAAAATTATGATGGTTTTATTTCCTTGGTAAAAGAATATAAACTTTTCAATTTTGATTTTATACAAAATGTTTTTTATTTTCTTAGGGAAAGAAATAGTTCTTTTTTAACATTATTAATAAATGATATTATAAATCAACATTTCCTAAATAGTCAAGAAATTCTAAAAATGAAAATTTTGTACTTTGAATATATCTATTTTACTAATACTTTGCAAGCTTTAGAATTTTATAAAAGCTATTTTACAGATCAAGAAAAAAATCAATACTTTTTACTTGAAATTTTACTGTATTTTACCTTATACTCAGAATATAAACATAAAAACTACTTAGACTTGTTTATCGAAAAATCAGATAAATACATTAAACATTATGAACTTAATAAATTAGCCCAAGACAACAATTTATTAAGTAAATTGACAGATAATATCAAATTAATTATTCTCTTTTATTTTATCATTTTGAAAAATAACTACGATTTACTAGATGATTTATATAATTTTCTTAAATTAGCCAAGGATATTGATAGAAATTTGTTAATTTCTGCTCTAAGTGATTTATTACCTGCTTTCCTAGATGGTTCTTATTACGAACAAGCCGTAGATTTAATTGAATCATATAAATTAGATGAAATAGAAAATTTTAAAAAATTAAAAATAGAAGCTTTATTATTGTTAGGTAAAAATAGGCAAATCATAAACGAAGTTCAAGAGTATATGGATAAATTTTCTTATGATTCTTATCTTGATTTATTGAATATAATTGCTAATCTTGAAATAGAGGGAAATATTAATGATTATATTTTAGGTAAACTTGAATTAATAGTTAAGGAGTCTAATCCTTTGGCTTTTGCTATATATTCTAAGGTTATATCAAACACTGATTTGAATCAAGCAAAAAAATACGCTGAAAGAGCTTTTGAATTTTTATATACCGGTAAACATCCCTTTAAATATCTATATCAAATTGCCTTAGTTGTCAATCTATTAGCTTCTTTTTTCGAATCCATACATAATATATCAAGCTTCATAAAAAATCTAAAACAGTTAGTTTCTAAATATCCCGATAGCTACGTTTTAAATTATCTACTTGCTAAGTATTTGTTTATGGTAGAAGATTACTTAGATGCTGAAGTAATAGCTAAAAAATCTTTAAAACTAACTAAAAATAGCTCTTCTTTATTGCAAGTACAAAATCTACTAAGTAAAATAAGAGAAGAAAAAGAAAACTATCAAAAACTTTTAATTGAATTCTCTAAAATAGATCCTTCCTTAACCGAAAAAATAGCATATATCAACTCACTCTATAAAAAAGAAAAAATAGAAGAAATCTATAAATTCCTTGATGAATTATCAAACAAAAAATCAATATCTGACTTCATACTTAAATTTTATATTTTTGATAAATTAGAAATAAAAGAGCAATTAATATACTACCTAAACTTAATTAAGATATTTGCAATAGAAAACTCATACGATAACTTACTAAATCTTGCGGAAAATAAATTGCTTTTATATGTAGATATTCAAGAATTAGAAGAAATAAAAGAAAAAGCCCAAATAGATTATATTAAAGTATTTAATTCCTTTAAAAATGAAGAAATTAGACAAACTGAACAAAATCAAGTAAATCAACAGCAAGTAACTCAACAAAATAATCAAATTTCTATCTTAGATCTACAAGATTATACTAATTTAAAAAATATTCAGCAAATTTCTATACAAAATCAAGACGAATTGATTTTTGCTTATTTACTAATTTTAGTTTTCTTAATGAAAAACGATATGGAAAATTATAAAACTTTAAAGGAAAAAATATTAAATTCAAACATACAAGTAGATACTGATTATTCAAATTTAGTTTACTTCTTACAAGAATTTGAAGATAAATTAGTAAAAAACGATCCAAAGTCAATTATTAATTTATTAAAGGATTATTCACTAAAAATACCTTCTAATCAAAAGGTTTACTTGTTTTTTGCTATGATGGTGTTTAATTGTAAAATTGGTAAATTCAACGAATTACAAAAATATTTTGAGTACTTTAAAAAAGAAAGTACTAATAAACCTCATTTTGAAAAAATATCTTAT
>CALFWH010000056.1 GCA_937927985.1 uncultured bacterium
TATATAGGCCAGTAGGGGTTATATAGATCTATTGGGGGGTTTTTAGATAATAGTTCCATATTAGCTTCAAAGAATGATTTTATAGTACCTATGTCTCTCCAGTAGGGTGGGGTATCTGATCCTGGAATATTTGTATTTTGAAAGCTGTAACTATAGACTTTGTGTTTTTTTATACTTTCTGGGATTATATTTTTACCAAAATCATGGCTAGTATCTTTTAGTGCATCTTGTTCTAAAATTTCCATGAGTATATCTCTATTAAAGACATAATTTCCCATTGAAGCCAATACTTTACCGTTTATTTCATATTGTTTTATAATTTCTTCCTCTTTGGGTTTTTCGTAAAAATCTATTATTCTGCAGTCTTTATCTACTTTCATTATTCCGAATCTAGAGGCTTCAGATGGGTCTATAGGGTAGGTAGCTATGGTTATGTCTGCAGATTTTTCAATATGGTATTGTATCATATCTTTTATATTCATTGTATAAATATGATCTGCGGAGAGGATAATGACATATTGGGGTTGTTCATCAAAGATAAGATTGAGGTTTTGATATATAGCGTCAGCTGTACCTCTAAACCAAATTTTTCCTATTCTCATCTGTGGGGGTACTATATTGACATAAAATCCAAATTTATAATTTAAGTCCCAGTTAGTTTGGATATGTTTTATAAGAGAGTGTGCTTTATACTGAGTAAGTACATTAATTTTAAGTATACCGCTATTTATAAGGTTGCTGAGGACAAAATCTATTATTCTGTATCTTGATCCAAAAGGTACTGCTGGTTTACATCTTTCTTTAGTTAAGGGGAATAATCTTGTACCTTCTCCACCAGCTAAAACCATTGCTAGAACATTAGTAAAAAGAGTATCTTTCATTATCTGCTTACCCCCATTAATTCTCTAAATATTCTATTATCTTAATTTAATAACTTTTCATCAAATCCTTTTAATATACAAAACATTTAAATTAGGTTATTTAAAGGTTATTCATAGGTTATTTAAAGGGAATGTAATATTTTTTGGGAATATAAATAAATAAGGGATGGAGGATTAAAAAATGAAATCTTTGATAGTATGGCTTTTATTGATAACTGGAGTTATTTATTTATCAATAATATTAACAGAAAACTCAATTAATGTAAAAGAGGTTAGTTACTATGAACTATGGAAAGAAATAGAAAGTTCAAATGCAAAAGAAGCAACAATTAAAAGTAATGAAATAATACTAGAAGTTTACAAACCTGTAGATAAAAAATTCTATAAAATAAAAGCTTACTATCCTAACGATTATGATTTGGTTAGGACTTTAAAGGAAAAGGGAATAAATTTTAGATACATTCCTCCAGCTGATAATACTATTTGGTTTTGGATACTTAATATAGTGCCTTTTGTTATATTTATACTTTTACTTTTAGCTTTTTTCAGACAAGCCCAAAGTGGTAGTAGTCAAGCTTTCTCGTTTACCAAAAGTAAAGCCAGAATGTTTAGTCAAGATATGCCTAAAATTACTTTTTCAGATGTAGCAGGTATAGAAGAAGTAAAAGAAGAACTAAGAGAGATAGTGGGTTTTTTAAAAGACAGGAAAAATTTTATTGAAATTGGAGCAAGGATACCTAAAGGTGTATTACTAATAGGTCCACCAGGTACGGGAAAAACTTTATTAGGGAGAGCAATAGCAGGTGAAGCTGGAGTACCTTTCTTTTATGTTAGTGGTTCAGAATTTGTGGAAATGTTTGTTGGAGTAGGTGCTGCAAGGGTAAGAGATCTATTTGAACAAGCAAAAAGAAACGCTCCATGTATAATATTCATAGATGAAATAGATGCAGTTGGTAGACACAGAGGAGCTGGTTTAGGTGGAGGACACGATGAAAGAGAACAAACATTAAATCAATTACTTGTTGAAATGGATGGTTTTGAAGTTAACTCTGGTATAATCATATTAGCAGCTACAAATAGGCCAGATATCTTAGATCCTGCTTTACAGAGACCAGGAAGGTTTGATAGACAAATATTTGTTGGAGTACCAGACCTCAAAGGTAGAGAAGAGATACTTAAAATTCATTCTAGAAATAAAAAATTATCTCCTGAAGTAGATTTAGCAGAATTAGCTCGCAGGACTCCAGGTTTTACTGGCGCTGATTTAGAAAACATGTTGAATGAAGCTGCTTTAATTGCAGTAAGAAAAGGTAAAAAAATGATAGAATTAGAAGATTGTGAAGAAGCAATAGAAAAAGTTTTAATGGGGCCAGCAAGAAAAAGTGTAATTATGTCACCTGAAGAAAGAAAAATTACTGCTTACCATGAATCAGGGCACGCAATAGTAGCCAAATTCACTCCTTATGCGGATCCAGTTAAGAAAATATCGATAGTACCCAGAGGTCCAAGTTTGGGACAAACTTGGCAAGCTCCTGAAAAAGACAAATATAATTATAAAAAAGAAGAATTATTAGCCCAAATTAAAGTCTTACTTGGTGGTAGAGCTGCAGAAGAAACCATTCTAAATGTTTCCACAACAGGAGCAGAAAACGATTTAGAAAGAGCTACTAAAATAGCTAGAAGTATGGTTACTCAATACGGAATGTCTTCTCTAGGATTAATATCTTTTGAAGCCTCAAGAGAAGTATTCCTAGGAAGAGATTTCGTTAAAGAAAAAAAATATAGTGAACAAACCGCTAGATTAATAGATCAAGAAGTATCAAATATTATCAATCAGTGTTATCAAGAAGTTAAACAACTAATCAATACTTATAAAGAAAAATTAATAACTTTAGCAGAAACTCTACTAGAAAAAGAAGTCTTAAATGAGGAAGAATTTAATAAAATTATAGAAGCTTAATTATAACAATCTTAATAATATGGAGATTTTGATAAACTATAATGAAATACAAAATAAAATTCATCAACTAGCTAAGGAAATTGATAACTACATAGATAAAATTCAAAGTGAACAAGAAGAAACCGATATAGTTTTTCTATGTGTATTAACAGGAAGTATTTTTTTCTTTTCAGAATTAGTTAGAAATTTGAAAAATGATGTTTTGACAGAATACATAAAAGTAAGTAGCTATAAAGGTACTCAAACTACAGAAAACGTAAAAATATTAAAAGATATATCAATTGATATTACAAATAAAGTAGTTTTTATTGTAGAAGATATAATAGATACTGGCTTAACACTTAATAAAATAATTTCTTTATTCAAGGAGAGAAATCCAAAGGAATTGTTGATATGTACTTTATTGGATAAACCATCAAAAAGATTAGTAGATATAAAAATAGATTTTTGTGGATTTGTAATACCTCCTGAATTTGTTATAGGTTATGGTATGGATTTAGATGAAAAATATAGAAACAAACCATATATAGGAGTTTTAAGGGGGAATAATTCATGATTGGTAGTTTAAGTAGTATAACTGATAAAATAAGACAAGAAGCTAAATTAGTAACTGAAAACTCTAAATATGTAAAAATAAATTACGATGCTTTAAATAAATTTATAAACGAAATCTACTTAGAGTTAAAAAATTGGAATTACGAAAAATTTTTGGATCCAGAGATTCATTATATTGAAGATCCTACAAAAGCAGTATGGTACTTTTTCGTATTAGATTCAGTTAATTTCTGTTTTTGGGCAGAAAAAAAATCCGATAAATGGACACTAAAATACAAAGATCAAGAGGTAAGTGGATATAAAGCCTTAGCATTAGCTTTAAAAAAAGAAGCACAAAATTCAAGTTTATTTATCTATCCTTTCTATTGGGCCAAAATATTTAAAAAAGAATTTATGAGAATGATCTATCCATTTTATGAAGACCTTTTTTATCTAAAAGGAGAATTGAAATTAATAGAGGAAAGAGTAACCAAACTAAGAGAATTAGGAGAAAATATATTTGGAAAACCCTTATCTGATATGTATAAAAATATATTTTTAAAAGAATTGGAAGAAAAGAATTTACAAGCAAAAATAAAAGAAGAAGAGGAAGATCCTTATAAACTTTCCTATTCAAATAAAAATAATCCTAATAGAATTTGGGATATCATAATACAAGCTAATAGAGACGTAGATAAACTGTTAAAGATAATAACTGATACTTTTTATAATTTTAGAGATAAAGCTGATTATCAGTTAAACAATGGTAAAGTTATAGAAATAGGGTTTTATAAAAGAGCCCAATTATTAATACACGATTTATATTTACTGTATCAATACTATAAAAATAAGCCTGACATTCTAAAAAATTATCCTTATCTGGTTTATCTAGATTTTAAAAATATAAATAAACTAACTGCTTTTGCAGATTATAAATTACCACAATTATTGCACTATAAAGGAGTTTTAGTTTATTCACAAGATTTATTAAATGAGATAGAATCAGGTAAAATAATACCTCAAAAAGATACAAAAGAAGTAGAAATAAGAGCATCTACAATTGTAGCAGTAGAAGAAATAGCTAACAAGACCAAAACTTATCCTGCTTTTATTGATAACTTCCTGTGGAATCTGTCTCAAAAGTATACCAATATGCCTCCTTATCACAAAACTATAACTATTTACTATTAAGTATGCAAAAAAGAACAAATTTGATTGAAAAATTACTATTTTTATCTATATTTTTCTTTTTATTTATTTTAATCTTTGCGAATTTTTCTCGATCTCAAATAATAATTAATAGGTATAAACTGTTAGATAGCAAGCTTTTTGTTATAGAAAATCCATATATAATTTTACCTTCTTTTGGTATAATAGTGACAAGAGGAGCATTTTCAGAAGAACCACAATATTTTGGAATATCTCATTTATGGGAACACCTTTTTTTTAGAAATAATATAAACAACAAAAATCTTAAAGATATTTTAGTTAGTAATTATTATAACGCAACTACTTTTAACGATTATATAACTTTCTACTCAGTTTCAAATTACAATAATCTTTATAATTCTTTAGAAGCTTTTATTTATGCTATTAATAACCCTAATTTTACTAATCAAGATTTTGAATTAGAAAAGCAGATAATTATAACTGAATTGTCAGTAAATAAATACAATAATCTTACGGACAAGTTGTTTAAATATTACAAAAATCCTACTGGAGGTACTATTTCCACTATTAATAACATATCTTTTGAAGTTATGAGTAATTTTACTAAAAGCATAGATTCAAAAGATTTGATATTTTTTATAATAGATAATAAAGAATTTAACGATTTTAAAGTATTTCAAAAACAGTACAAATCCTTACCTGTAAAGGAATCAACAATTAAAATATCTCTTGAAAGAATTTCTGAAGATGAAATATACAAAAATTATTTAGAATTCAAGAAATTTATTTCAACTATAGAATTAAGGGAATTAAAAATGAATAATGATTTA
>CALFWH010000057.1 GCA_937927985.1 uncultured bacterium
ACTTTTTTGATAAATCTCTTAAAGTACTTATATTTCCCGATTTATCTTTACCAAACCTAAAATCATACCCAACTGAAATAACGTCAAAATCTATTAAATTTTTAAGGAATTTTATGAATTCTTCAGCGGAAAAATTATATATCTTACTAAAAACTAAAAATTCTACCTTCAATTTTGGAGAGATAGATCTTATAACTTTTTCTTTTTCAAAATTGGTAGTAAGTAAACAGTTTGTATAACCTTTAAAAAATATTTTAGGACTTATATCAAAAGTAACCAAGTAACTGTCATAATGATAAATTTTTTTTATTACTTCTTGATGACCTAGGTGTATTCCATCGAAAAAACCTAAAGCTATTGACTTCATATTTATCAGAAAGGTTTTAGTACTTTCTTTATCTTAAAGTTTATAAGATTATCAGAATAAGCTATGGCAAGTATATCCTTTTTTCTACTTTTTACGACAAAAATATTTTTATCAGCATATCTACCCTTTTTTTCTATATGGATTAAATTTTGGTTTAAAAAGTTATGTCCATTTCTAACTTTAAAAACCGTTCTGTCATTAACTATAACAAAAGGAAAATTATTGAGATAATCATCGATTTTTAAGATATTGTTAGTTACATCATTAGAATTTTTAAGTTCTTCAATTGTTATAGTATCTTGAATAGAAAAGTCATTAGAGTTTTTTCTAACTAAAAAAGATAACGTTAAAGGGGTATCTATTTTGTCACTTATACTTTTTATAATAGATCTAACGTAAGTGCCTTGGGAGCAATCCATTTCAAAGCGTATTCGGTAATAATCGTTAAAATAGTAATAATCAAGAATTTTTAGGGAATAGATGTATACTGTATTGGTCTTTTGTTCAAATACTGTAGTAGCTAGATTAGAAGCTAATTCATATAATCTTTTTCCTTGAAATTTTTTTGAGCTATAAACTGGCGCGACTTGATTAAATTTTCCTATATAAGAAGGCAATATATTTTCTATACTATGTACAATTTCTTTAATTTTTTGACTATCTATTTTAACTTCTCTAATTGTTTTACCCGAATTGTCTAATGTATCTGTTTCTTTACCTACCAAAACTTCGTATATATAGGATTTATTTTTACTTATGTAAGGTATGATTTTAGTAGCTTTATTGATAAAGATTACAAGTACTCCAGAAGCAGAGGGATCAAGGGTACCACTATGTCCTGCTTTTTCTACTAAATCCCCTACTATTCCTTGATCTTTATACAATTTTCTTAGTTTTTGATTTATAATAGTTTTTATTTTTTCAAGATAATGGGTAGAGGAAAATCCAGGGGGTTTATTTATTGCTAATACTCCATCTATCATTAGTTATAATATTCAATACAAAAAAGTCTTAACCTTTGAGATGGTATTAGATAGGGATATTTTAGACAGGTGTATTTTGGAGGTGGTGGGAATCGAACCCACGTCCGACAGGGGAAGCTAAGCCTTACTACAGGCTTAGTCAGTTTTTAATCTCGGTTATAAAGAAGGTAAACTGACAAACTTCTTTATAACCTATTACCCTTTGTTTTCGGTGATTAGACGGGTAAGACCTAATCACCTACACTCTCTGTTTCTTACCCGCTTATACTTAGAGAGTATGGGTATAAGCGAGCCTGCTTGTTATTAAGCAGCTAAAGCGAGATCTTCGGCGTTTATTTTACCGCTGTGTTTAACGTTACACAGCAAACGGCCTGCAAGATCTTAACCCCTTACCCTGCCGTCGAACCCAATTTCACCCCCTTCTACTAATATTATTAATAAATCACCCGCATTTTCCCTACTAAAATACATTAATTATTTTATTTTCTTTGCTGGTATACCTACAAAAGTACCACTTTCTGTTATATCTTTTACTACCACACTACCAGCTCCAAGTATAACTCCACTGCAAATTTTAGTATAATGTTTAACTATACTACCAGCTCCTAAAAAACAATGATCTTCAATACTTACCCCACCTGATAAAATAACTCCTGGGGCTAAATGTACAAAATCTCCTATAACACAATCATGCTCAACTACACTACTAGTATTCAATATACAAAACCTTCCAATTTTACAACCAACATTTACAACCACATTATCTAGTACCACACTACCTTCCCCAATGATACTATCTCTTGAAACAATAGAATTTTTAGAAATCAAAGTAAAAAACTTAAAACCTTTTTCTTTTAAAGAATCAACCAATAATTTTCTATCCTTACCCATATCGACTTGTCCTATTGCCAAAACTAACTCAATATCGTTAAAATTAAAATTGTCTAAATTATCTACATCACCTAAATAAACCAACTCTAATTCCCTTTTTTGTTTATCAATATAACCTATTATTTCATATTCAGGATAATCACGTTTGATTATATTTGTTATAACCTTTGAGTGTCCCCCACCACCTATAATAACTAATCTCTTTTTCTCTGTCATAATTATAGTAAATTTTTAATTTCCGCCAATAACAATTCAGCTTGATTTTTACGAGAATAGAATTTAATAAATTCCTTATCAGGTTCAATTTCTAAAATACGATTTTCAAGATAATCCTTAAAAAATTTTTTAACTTGGTCTTTATTTTCTAAAAAAATGCAACATCCTGATTTTTTTAAAAGCTCAATTTTTTCTTTATCATAGCTTTTGCCTACAACAATTATAGGTTTTTTTACATATAAATTCAAACCTAAATACTCAAAGATTTTGCCTGTTAAAATACCTTTCCAATTCGGTAAATCTTTTTCTTTTTCAAGTGGGAAAAATAAAAAATCAACTTCGAATAATTTCTTTATAATTTCCTGCCTTTTTAGAAAACCTAAATAAAAATAATTTACTTTGTATTTTCTTAAATATTCTTTTATATCATAAGCACCTGCTAACCAAAACTCTATTCTGTAATTATTCATTTCACTTAATCCTTCAAAAAAATATTCTATATACCTGGCTTTACATAGTGTACCACTATAAAAAATTTTTATTTTGTTATTTTTTATATCTTGATTATAAAATCCTATATAATCTTCTTCAAAAAAACCATTGTATATTATTTTTACAGGTTTATCAGTAGTTTTCATCCAGTATTCTTTTAATCCTTTAGATACGGTAGTAACCAAATCTGCATTATTATTAAATAATTTTTCTTTTTTC
>CALFWH010000058.1 GCA_937927985.1 uncultured bacterium
TTTTAATGCAATATTTTTATTTTTAGCTGTTAATATTGTTGGTTTGGGGTTTGTATTTGATCCTAATATTTGGATTAAATTTGTTGTTCCTATGATAGGAATACCTATAAGTGCTGCTTTATACAAAACAATTAAATTTAGTATTTCCAAGTTTATCAATAAGTTATCAGGTCTGTTCAAGAATTAATTAAGGAGGTGTGTAAAATGGAAAAGGTAATGAGTATAAATCAGTGTAATCAAGGGGTAAGTAAGATAAAATGGACAGGTGTAGAAGTTGAAGGACCATATGGCAAAAAAAATGTTAAGTTATCAGGAGATAATGTTGAGAAAGAACCTAAGGATTCTTTTGTTGAAGGTGTAGGTAAAGGGGTAGCTGTTGGTATTTTAGGGGGAGCTTATAATTTGCTAGTAGGTGCTTATAAATCGGTGGAAGGATATAATAAAGTTTATAAGGCTGCAAAGAAAGTCGGATTAGATGATTGGGAAGCAGCTAAGGTAGGTTTAAAAGGAGCACTGGTAGGAGGGGTAAGAGGAATTTTTCATGGTATATTAGATGGAATGGTTATATCTTCATTAATAGGAATTGGGGGATTGATAGGTGGTCCTGCAGGAGCAATAATTGTTGGTACTGTTGGAGCAGGATTTTATAATCTTGTTAAGGATATAGAAAGAAAAGAATAATTCATAGAGGTATTTAGGTTTAGAGGTAGAAGATATATAGGGGTACGGGGTGTAGCTCAGCCTGGATTAGAGCGCGTGCCTTGGGAGCACGAGGTCCGCGGTTCAAGTCCGCGCACCCCGACCAATCACTCTATGAAAATAAAAACCACCGTAATCTCCTCTTCTTTTGATAAACACTCTTACCCCAGATCAATAGCTTGTGTTCAATGTACCATCCAAGATCAAGATAATGAGTTATCTTTTTACTTTGTAAGAAAAGCAGATTTTAATACGGTAGAATCATTTATTGAAAATGATAATCTATGTCAAAATTTAGCCATTCAAAAAGCTCTAAAAATGATTAAACAACTTCAAAACTATCCTTATGAATCACTAGATTCAGATTCTTACAATTTAAATTCAGTTTCCAATAATTCTCATAACAAACAATCTTATAAACAAAAAGTAATAGAAATTATTAATCTTCTTAATTGGAATGTTGATAAATTATCAAAATTTGTTCAAAAATATAAGCAAAAGAAAATAAATGAGTTAAGTGAAGAAGAATGGGGCGAAGTATATCAATTTTTATCTAATAAGCTACCTTATATTAGTCATCATAGAGAAAATAAAGAATCTAGCAATGAAATTCCAAGAAATAGTAAAGATGAGTTAGATTCACTAATAAATTACACCGAAGAATTAATAAAACCTGAAGAATGGGAAGAATTGATTTAATCTTTCTAATAGAAGGAAAGTTCTTAGTATTATCAAAGTCTATTTAATGGATCTTAATGATTCTTTTAAATCATGTTGCAGGTAAAAGAAATATACAAAACTTACAAAAAGCGAGGGCAAATTATAAAAGCAGTTAAGGGGTTATCTTTTGAAATAAAGGAGAAAGAATCTTTTGCTTTGATAGGTCCAAATGGAGCAGGTAAAACTACTACCATAAAAGCGATATTAAATTTAATAGATCTGGATAAGGGACAAATAACTATTGATGGGCAAGATGTAAGCTACTATGAAACTAGAAAACTAATAGGTTACGCTCCAGAAATCCCCTATTATCCAACTCATATACCAGCTATTAAATTACTTCAAATTTACTTGGAGCTATACGAAAAAAAAATCGAAAAAGAAAAAATTGAATACTACTTTCAATTAGTCAAATTAGAAAATTTTATGAACACTACTTTATCTAATTATTCTAAAGGAATGCAACAAAGATTTAGTATTTTACAAGCTATCATAACTGAACCTAAATTGCTTATTTTAGATGAGTTAACAAGTGGACTTGATCCAATAGGTCAATACGAAATTATAGAAATAGTTAAAAATCTTAAAAATAAAACTACTATACTTTTTACTTCCCATAATTTAGCTGAAATAGAGCAGATATGTGACAATGTGATGGTTATAAATAAGGGAAGAAGTATATTTTATGGTAGTATATCTGAACTTAAAAGTCAATCTAATGGTGATTTATATAAAATATTTTTTGAATTAATAACTCAAGATAATCAAAAAATTAATCAAGAAGGATTTTAATTTATGGAGCTTAATATAGAAAATCTCAAAATTGCTTATTTACCTACTGAGCAAATAATTAACACTTCTAATCTTTATAAAATACTTCAAGAAGAGAATTTGACTTATGAGGAATTCTATAAAAAATCTATAACTGATGCTGAATGGTTTTGGAATAGATTTTTCAAAGATATCAATTTTAAGTGGATAAAATATCCTTATAAAATAGTAGAAGGTAGTTTTATGGATACTAAGTGGTTTGTGGGTGGGCAGTTAAATATAGCTTCTAATTGTTTAGATGCTGATAAAAATAAGATTGCGGTTATTGAAGTGGATGAAAATTTAAGGGAAAATATTATAAGTTATGGACAGTTAGAGTATGAAGTTAATAAATTAGCAAATTTTCTAGTTAACATAGGTATTAGTATTCACGATAGAGTTGCTTTGTATATGCCGTTAAGTTTAGAAAGTGTTATTAGTTTTCTTGCTATTTCTAAAATAGGAGCTATTAGTGTACCTTTATTTTCTGGCTTTGCTAAAGAAGCTATAAATATTAGATTAAAAGATTCTAAAGCTAAAATGGTAATTGCTTATTCTTCTAACTTAAGAAGAGGTAAATTTATTGATATGAAAACAATACTTTTGGATTCATTACAAGGTACTCAAGTGGAAAAAGTTTTATTTATAAATAAGTATGGTGACATAGATCTAAATAAGGAAGAGTTTAATAATAATTTGCAGATTTATGATTATGAGGAAGTTAGGAATTGCTCTGTTTATATAAAAACTCCTTCTTTTAATCAAGATCATCCTTTAATGATAATATATACATCTGGTACTACTGGGATGCCAAAAGGGATTTTACATTTTCATTCTGGTTTTCCTATAAAAGCAGCTCAAGACATGTACCATTTATTTGACATAAAGGAAAGTGATTGTTTTACTTGGATAACTGATATAGGTTGGATGATGGGACCATGGTTAATTTATGGTACTCTTATAAATAGAGCAACTATTTTTATATATAACGGCTCACCAGATTATCCAGATATAGATATAATTTGGAAGTTGGTTGAAAAGTATAATATAACTTGTGTAGGTTTATCACCTTCTTATATTAGAGCAATATCTGATAAATCGAGAGTTTATGAGATGAATCTTGATTCTTTAAGGATGGTTGGTTCTACTGGTGAAGTATGGGACGAATATCATTGGGATTGGACTTTTGAAAATATATGTAAAGGTAAAAAACCTATTATAAATTATTCTGGTGGTACTGAAATAAGTGGAGGAATATTGGGTAATGTTGTTATCAAACCCATAAAGCCTTTATCGTTTAATACTGTTGTTCCTGGTATAGAAGCGGATGTACTTGATGAAGAGGGAAAATTGGTAACTAATCAAGTAGGTTATCTATGTATTAAAAATCATAATCCTGGTTTAGCTACTACTTTTTGGCAAAATCATAGTAGATACATAGAAACTTACTGGTCAAGATTTGAAAATATATGGTTTCATGGAGATTTAGCTTATATTGACAAAGAAGGATATTTTTATATACTTGGAAGAGCTGATGATGTTTTAAAGATAGCAGGTAAAAGAATAGGCCCTGCTGAATATGAAACAATTATAAATTCCTTAGACCAAATCAAAGAATCTGCTGTAGTAGGATTACCTGATCAATCAAAAGGAATGGTACCTGTAGCTTTTGTGGTAATTCAAGAAAATAATCAAAATATTGATCTCGAAAATCTTAAAAAAATGATATTTTCTAAAGTTATTCATATGCTTGGAAAACCTTTTGCTTTAAAAGAAATTATTTTTGTAAAAGATTTACCTAAAACGAGAAATTTTAAAATAATGAGAAGGTTATTAAGAGACATATTGGTTTATGGAGATATAAAAGGTGATACTGGTAACTTAGTTAATCCACAAATTTGTGAAGATATTAAGCAGCAAGTTAAGAAGGTGAGATTATGAAAGTTATAAATTTTCAGGAAATAGAACAGAAGTGGCAAAAATACTGGGAAGAAAATCAAATTTATAAAGCTGTTTTTAATGAAACTAAGCCTAAAATGTATGTTTTAGAGATGTTTCCTTATCCTAGTGGGCAGCTTCACATGGGACATGCAAGAAATTATTGTATAGGTGATGCTATTGCAAGATTTTATATGTTAAAAGGATATAATGTGCTTCATCCTATGGGATGGGATGCTTTTGGTCTACCTGCAGAAAACGCTGCCATTAAACATAAGATTCATCCCAAAATATGGACAGAAAATAATATTCAAAATATGAGAAATCAACTTAAAAAACTGGGATTAGCTTATGATTGGTCAAGAGAAATAAATACTTCTAAACCAGAGTATTATAAATTTACCCAATGGTTATTTTTAAAACTGTACGAAAATGGATTAGCTTATAGAAAAAAAGGAATAGTTAATTGGTGTTTCAATTGTCAAACTGTTTTAGCTAACGAGCAGGTAGTAGATGGTAGATGTTGGAGATGTGGTAATATTGTAGGTAAAAAAGAATTAGAACAATGGTATATAAAAATAACAGCTTATGCTGATAGTTTACTAGAGGAATTAGATAATTTAGATGGGTGGAGTGAACATGTTAAACAAATGCAAAGAAATTGGATAGGTAAAAGTAAAGGAGCTAAAATAAAATTTTGGGTACCTGAGTTAAATGAATACTTAGAAATTTTTACAACTAGAGCAGATACTTTACCAGGTGTAACTTTTTTATCTATTGCTCCTGAACATCCTATAATATCCAAGATGCTTACTTTAAAAGATAATCCAGAATTAAGAGATTTCCTTAAAAAATCTATGTCATTAACAACTACTGAAAGGACAAAGGAAAAGAGTGGAGTATTTACTGGTTATTATGCCCAAAATCCATTAAATGGTAGAATGGTACCTATATGGGTAGCTAATTATGTTTTGATAGATTATGGTACTGGAGCAGTTATGTCTGTACCTGCCCATGATCAAAGAGATTACGATTTTGCTAAAAATTATAATTTACCTATAATTCCAGTGATTATGCCACCAGTTGAAGTTTCTAACAAAGCTTATGAAGATAGTATAGGTAATATGTTTAATGTAGATCCCATAGATGGAATAGAAGTTAACGGTATGGATTGTAATCAGTTTAGGGTTTTTGTTATCAAGTATTTGGAATCAAAGGGGTTAGGCTATGAGCAAGTAAACTACAGATTAAAAGATTGGCTAATTTCTCGTCAAAGGTATTGGGGAGCATCTATACCAATAATATATTGTGATAATTGCGGAATTGTACCCGTAAATTATGAAGATTTACCAGTTATGTTACCTGAGGACATAGATATAACTGGACAAGGTAAATCTCCTCTTGAAAAAGTTGATGAATTTGTGAATGTTAAGTGTCCCAGATGTTTAGGTCTAGCCAAGAGAGAAACGGATACTATGGATACTTTTATGTGTTCAAGTTGGTATTTTTTAAGGTATACAAGTGTATACGAAAAAGATAAACCTTTTAATGATCAAGAGCTTAAATACTGGATGCCTGTTGATCAATATATAGGAGGAATAGAGCATGCAGTAATGCATCTATTATACGCAAGGTTTATTAATCATTTCTTGTTTAATTTAGGATTAGTACCTTCTAAAGAACCTTTTAAAAATTTATTAAATCAGGGAATGGTATGTAAAGATGGAAAAGCTATGTCTAAGTCATTAGGTAATATAGTATCAATTGAGGAAATTTGGGAGAAATATGGAGCTGATACAGGTAGAGTTTTTGAATTGTTTGTCGCTCCACCAGAAAAAGATATGGAATGGTCAGATAAAGGTATAGAAGGAGTTTATAAATTTTTACGAAGATATTTTAATTACTGCAAAGATTTAATCGATAATTTAAGTCACTTATCAAATGAACAAAGCAATTTAAATACGGTTACTAAAGAAATATTAACTAAAATTTATAAAACCTTAAATAAAATTACAGAAGAATTTGAAAGTAAGAGATATCATTTTAATACTTCAATAGCAAGTTTGATGGAATTATTGAACTATCTAGAAGATAAAAAAGACATTGTGATGATCCAAAATAGGTCGATTAAAGAAGAAATATTAGACATAATGATAAAAATGATATCTCCTTTTGCACCACATTTAGCTGAAGAATTATGGAGTATGTGGGGTAGGAAAGAAAGTGTTTTTCATGACAAATGGCCAGAAATAAAAAAAGAATACCTTGTTGATCAAAACGTAACAATTCCTATCCAAATAAATGGAAAACTTAGATCGCAATTAGAAGTAAAAATGGATTCTTTAAAAGAGGAAGTATTAGAATTAGCTTTGAATGATCCTAAAATAAATAAATACTTAGTGGGTAAACAAATAAAAAATGTTATTTTTGTTAAAAATAAGATCCTTAACATTATTGTATTTTAGGGAAATTTTACTAAGGAAAGGAATTTTGTTAAAGATAGTAAAGAAAGGATTTTGAAATGTGAATTTAAATGGTAATCAAGAAGCTAATATAGAACAATTCCTAGAGGTATTAAGAAAATTTTATATTTCTTTTAAAGGAAATCAAGTATATTATCAAGAGAGTTTATTATCTGATATTGTATTACCTAAGAATTTCATTTTGGATGTAGTAAATAAGGTTAAAGATTTTTACCTATCAAATAGAAATAGAATTGAAAACATTGATAAAGTCTCAATTAAAATTAATGTTTATCAAAAAGAAATAAGTTTAGAATTTACAATCATAAAAAAGAGTGACAAATATTACTTTATTTTGTTAAATGATAATTACTTAAGATATGAATTTTTCAGAACGAATATATTAAATACTCTTTCTCATGAATTAAAAACTCCTTTAACTATCATAAAAGGTTATATTCAGTATATGATAAAATCTTTACCTACTTTTGAAAAAGATAATTTAAAGAATTTGTTTAATTTATTATCAACAATGTTAAATGAGACATATAGACTTGAAGAGATAATATCTGAATTGATAGAAGTTTCAAAATTTTATTCTAATTCCGTTATTATAAAGAGGGATATTTTTTCTGTTTTAAAACTAATGCAAATGATAAAAAATAAGTTTGAACCGAAGATAAAATCAAAAGGATTTAATTTTGAGATAGAAATAGAAAATGGAGATTTTGATATTATAGCAGATTTTGAAAAAATCAAATATATTATTTCTGAATTAATTGAAAATTCTATGAAATATGGGAAAAATAAGATTTTGGTTAGATGTTATGAAGATTTAAATAATTATTATTTTGAAGTTATTGATAATGGTATAGGGATGTCTAAGGAAGTTATTGATAATGTTTTTAATTTATTTATGAGAACGGAGAACGAACTTAATAGGAAAGTATATGGATTAGGAGTGGGATTGTTTTTGGTAAAAAAGATCGTTGATGCTCATAATGGAAAAATAGAAATAAAATCTAAAGTTAATAAAGGCACTAGTATAAAGATTTTGCTTCCTAAACACTTTTCCAAATCTGAAAGCTTGTTTTCTGGTAGTTAAATGATGAAAAATTTTGAAATTTATAAATACAAAGTAGTTGAAAAAATAAATTTTTTAACTACTGAGCAAAGAGAAGAAATATTAAAAAAAGCGGGTTATAATTTATTTAATATATCTTCAAAGTATATAACTATCGATTTACTTACGGATAGTGGTACGAATACTATAAGTGATTTACAATTATCTATGATGATGTTATTTGATGAATCATATGCTGGGTCTGAAAGTTTTGAAAGATTTCTACAAGCTACTAAAAATTTCTGCAACAAAAAATATATCTTCCCTGTACATCAAGGTAGAGCTG
The DNA here is from genome assembly GCA_937927985.1 of uncultured bacterium. Lineage (GTDB taxonomy): Bacteria > DRYD01 > DRYD01 > DRYD01 > DRYD01 > DRYD01. The sequence goes on from CALFWH010000058.1 coordinate 8,039, forward strand.
CAGAAAAAATTCTGGCTGAAATATTCTGTAAAGAAAATTATTATGTAATCAGTAATACTCATTTTGATACTGGCTTTGCTATCTATAAATACAAAAATTCTATTCCCATAAATTTACCTACTGATTATGCTTTATATGATAACGAATATCCTTTCAAAGGAAATATTAATCTAGATAGATTAGAAGATATACTAAAAAGGGAATCAAATAAGGTTAGTCATATTGTAATGACAATTACTAATAATGCTTTGGGAGGACAGCCAGTAGATTTAGACAATCTTATTCAAGCCTATAATATCTGTAAGAAATATAACAAAGTTTTTGTTATAGATGGATGTAGAATAGCTGAAAATGCTATCCTTTATAAGAAAATAAAAAATCTAAAGCAATCAATTAAAGAAATAATTCATTCTTATACTAATTACTGTGATATTTTTTATATGAGTACTAAGAAAGATGGTATTGCTCATATGGGGGGATTTATAGCTACCGATGATGAAAATTTGGTTAGTCATATAAGAAAGCTTACTATACTTTTTGAAGGCTTTCCTTCTTATGGTGGATTATCTGGTAAAGATATGGAAATAATTGCTCAAGGATTGAAAGAGGTATTAGATGAAGATTATCTAGAAGAAAGGATTAATCAAGTTTCTTTTTTAGGTAAACTTTTAGAAGAGGAGGGTATACCTGTTGTTAAACCTTTTGGAGGACATGCAGTTTTCGTAGATGCACAAAAATTTATTCCATCTATACCTCCAGATTATTTAGTTGGTCAAAGTTTGGTTGTTGAGTTATATAGACAGGGTGGTATAAGAACTGTTGAGGTAGGGACTTTAATGTATGCTAAGGATGCTATTAGGAATTTAGTAAGGCTTGCTATACCACGAAGAACTTACACGTATAATCACTTAGTGTATGTAGCTGAAGTATTTAGAAAAATAAAAAATTCTAAAGAAAGTTTAAAGGGATTTAGGATTATATCTGCTGACCCCTTGGTACCTCACTTTACTTCCATTCTTGAGCCTATAAAATAATCGTTTTTATTCATAAAAAATCCAAATTGTAAAAAAAATGTAAATTTTTTTCAAAAAACTTGACAAGATAAAATTTTATCTTATATATATGATGATTACTATAAGAGCTACCTGTAATGTATTGAAAAATGAAAATAGGTGTTTTTATTGATATTGAAGATAAGGACATTAAAAGTACAGTAGAAAGTTTAATAAAGGAATGCTCAAATGAATATACTATTCAAGACAATTTAGAAGAAGCTTGGATAATATTTACAGATAAGCAAAAAACTTTTATTGAAGATAGTATATTTATCTTGTCTCCTTCAAAATTTTCAACCGATCAAGTAAGTAAATTAATAATTAGAGTTTTTAGTAATTTTGAAAATTCTGGTAAACTAGTTTTTCCTTATCTATTTGTTGATCCTAAAAATATGGAATTTAATAGAATCAATTTTAAAAGTTTACTTTCATTAATAAAAAATTCACTTTGTTGTATTAAGGATGGAGTTGATGATATAGTAAAAATTTCAGTATTATTTTCTAATAGATTAAATGAGGAAGCATTTGAAGAGATTATTTTTAAACTATCAAGTTTTATTGAGAACAAGGATGGGCTTTCTAAATCTCATGTGAAAAGAGTTGCACTTTATTGCAAAGAAATAGCTGAATCTTTGGGATTACCTTCACAATATACTAAAAGAATATACTTAGCAAGTTTTTTACATGATATTGGTAAAATTGCTATCCCTGATAGTATACTTCTAAAAAGTACAAGGTTATCTGAAGATGAATTTGAGATAGTAAAAAAACATACTCTTATAGGGGCCCAAATATTAGCTAACTCGGATAATCCTATAATAAAGTTAGCTGAATCTATATCAATGAGTCATCATGAAAAATATAATGGTAAAGGATATCCTTTGGGGTTAAAAGGAGAAGAGATCCCTCTTGAAGGTAGAATAGTTGCAATAGCTGATGTATTTGATATACTTACTTCAAGAAGACCTTACAAAGAGCCATGTAGTATTGAAGAAGCAATTCGTGAGATAAGAAATCAAATCAATGAACACTTTTGCCCATATGTAGCAAAAGCTTTCCTTAGATCAATAAAAAGAATAGTTGAAATAAAATATTGCGTAGTTTAATTTTTGGGTAATTTTCTGCATTAATCTAAAACAATAACTTATTTATCAAGAATAGAGTAGTAAAAGCTAAAGTTAAGGGTATAAGTACTGCTAACATAGTCCATTTTAGGCTTTTGGTTTCTTTGTATATTGTTAAAATAGTTGTACTACATGGATTATGAAGGATTGAAAATAACATTACATTTATAGCTGTTTTCCAATCCCAATTACCATATACTGTAAATATCTGATATATACTTTGTAGTTCTTCTATTTCCATAAAAGTTTTTGCTTTAGTATAAAGCATTAGAAGTGCTGGTATTACAACTTCATTAGCTGGTAAAGCTATTATATAAGCGAAGATTATTACTCCATCTAAGCCAAATAATTTGCCAAAGGGATCTAAAAAACTAATTATTGAATCTGTAAGATTAAGGTTGTTTATTATCCACACGAAAATTCCTGCTGGTATAGCCATATATACTGCTCTTAATAGTACAAAAATTGTCCTATCTACTATTGAAGTATAAAGTATCCTAAGTATGTTAGGCTTTCTAAAAGGTGGAATTTCCATAATATAAAAACTGCCTAGAGATTTTAAGAATTTAGATATACCAAAAGATACTAATAAAGTAAACAATATACCAACAATCACTGAAAGTAGTAAAGCTAGAGCTCCAATTATTGAAGCTGCCAATTTGTTAGTATTGCTAGCAATTAAAGGTACAAGAAACAGCGTAGTTAACATTATAAGTAATGGCCATCGACCATTGCAAGGTACAAAGTTGTTTGTCAGTATAGCTATTATTCTCTCTTTTGGAGATTTGATTATTCTTGTAGATATAACTCCTGCTGCATTACAACCGAATCCTACCATCATTGTTAGAGCTTGTTTACCATCTGCTCCTACGGTTTTAAATATCTTGTCCATGTTTAAAGCTATTCTTGGTAGTAAACCTAAATCTTCTAAGAAAGTAAATAAAGGAAAAAATATTGCCATAGGTGGTAACATAACTGCTACTACCATTGCAAGTAG
>CALFWH010000059.1 GCA_937927985.1 uncultured bacterium
AACATTAACAGAACTAACATAAAAATTAGTTTTTAAAATAAAAACATTAGAAACCAAAAACCTACTCCAGTTTTTATCAAATTGATTAGAATAATCCTGAATATCAAGTGAAAAATTTAACTTTAGTAACAAAGTAAAAAATAAAATACATGTCTTTGCTAGCTTTACAAAATACTTAGGCATTTGATAACTAAACTTAATATAATGATTATCTTCGTACTAGGATAGATCCTGCTTCTATAAAAATCTATAAATAATATGAAAATAGTTATATTCTCAACTATAGAACCTTTTATTCAAGGGGGAGCAAAAAAACAATTCCAAATCCTATACACAATACTTAAAGAAAAATATCCCAATACCGATCTATACTTTATACCCTCTAATTACGAATTAAAAGAAATATTCAAGCAAATAATTGCAATTAGACAATTATCAATACACTGTGATTTAATAATAACCAGTAGACCACTAAGTTACGCTATAAAACATCCTAATAAAATCCTTTGGTTTATGCACCATATACCTTATTTCTATGAATTTTCAAATACAAAATTAAACCCCTACCTTAAATATCTCGATTTCGATAATATAAAAAAAGAATTCATAAGACTAGATACCTTTCTTATAACAGAATCCAAAAAAATATTTGCAGTATCAAATTTTGTCAAAAATAAACTTAAAAATTACAATAAAATTGAAAGCCAAATATTATATCCAGCTCTGAAAGATACCGATAAATTCTATCATCAAAGCTACCAAGACTACTTTTTTTTACCTTCCTACATAACTTATACTAAAAGACAACACTTAATAATTGAATCTCTACTATATACTCAAAACCCAGTTAAACTAATACTTGCAGGACAAATAGATAAAAAGTACTTTAAAAAATACATTAAACCACTTTTAAAATACTCTAAAATAAAACAAAATTTAAAAATAATAGATAAATTCATAGAACCAGAAAAATACAGCTACTACGCCAATTGTTTGGGAGTAATATTTACACCAATAAATGAAGCTTTTGGATATGTAACAATAGAAAGTTTTTTATCAAGAAAACCAGTAATAACCACAATAGATTCAGGAGGTCCCCAAGAATTAGTAATAAATAACTACAATGGCATAGTAACTACACCAAACCCTAAAGAAATAGCAACAATCTTAGATACTCTTTATGAAAATAGAAAACTTACAGAAAACTTAGGTAAAAACGCTTATCAATTTGCATTTGAAAACTTTAACTACCAAAAACTCAAAAATACGATTTTCAAAAACTTACTAGATTAATTAGTAGTTAAATTCCTAGCTACCCACTCACTAATCCCACCATTAAAAATCACAACATTAGGATATTCCAAAAAAACTTTCAAAACAAAATAAACCTGTAAAACCTCATAATTATCATCACCATACAAAATAATCCTTTTATCTCTACTTATATCATAAGAATTATAATAACTACCAAGAACATATCTATCAAAATCAAATTTTGGTTTTACAAAAATACTCTTAGCAATAAGAGGAATTTTATTTTCTGAAACAGCAACTAATGAATAATTATCCATATTTTTATAAACTTTATCTAAACTCCAAATAACACTATCATAAAAACTTACAGAAATTTTATAAGGAAAATATCCCTTTTGAACTATACTAACTTTATTTGAGACAGGTAATTTATTCTTTACCCATCCTTCAAACTTATCTTTTATAATATAAACTTTTTCTACTCTGAGTAAGTTTAGAATTCCAGTAAGTACAAAAGCATCTTCTAAGACATCAGAATATATACCGACTGTACCATAAACACTTATTCCTGCATTAGATAAAGTATATATTAAACTATCAACCTGCTTTATTTTTCTAGGAATCCCTTCGTAAGTTTCAAATAAACTATTTACATCGAAATGAACAGCTCTACTTATATGAGACTTTTTGTAGTCCTTATAATTTCTTAAATCCAAAATAAAGCTATCAGGCTCATTGTAGTAATTTTCGTAAAAATCCTTAGACTCAATAAAATTAAAAACAGGTTTATTTGAAATTATATTCTTTGAAAACATGTTTTTCGAGGCTACCAGAAGCAAAATAAACCCCATCACCAAAAACAAAACTAATATAAATCTTTTCATACCTTAATACGATTATTTTTTTAATCTCAAAAATCCTCTATAAAAAAATAAAAAATATTACTTTCAAGGTGTATATATTTTCTAGGAAGAACTGCTATTATTATCTATAAACGTTCTAAGGAAATTTTTTGCTTTAACCATATTTTTTTTAGCTATTTTAGATAAAGAATTTTCAAATCCAAAATTTACCGCTCCTATTTCCAAAACATAACCCCTTATATACGGATTGTAAAACTTTTTTGTAAAATGAAAAACATTTTCTATAGATAAATGATGAGATAAGCTACTAAGATTACCACTTTCCTGTATTTCTCTTAAACAAAAATATTTTTCTTTAACAGAAGCATCAACAAATATAACTATTTCATAATTTTTTATTTTTTCAGCTATATCGAGATCTAAGAAATTAGTAATAATTTTATCTACTTTAGGGGACTTAAAATTTTTAACAAACAATACCCCTATACCATCATCACCACGTAAATCGTTACCTATACCTACTAAAACAATTTTTTTCAAGTTTATCTAATTTTTCTTCTTAATCTCTTTGAAAAACATTTACTAAATTATTGTTATGATCGTAGATTTGTATTAATATAGGCATTTGACCTATAGCATGAGTAGAACAAGATAAACAAGGATCATAACATCTTATCCCACCTTCAACTAAATTAAGCATATACTCTTTTAGGTTATTTGGATCTAGATTTTTAATTGCTATATCTTCAACTGCTTTAGACATAGCCCAATTATTGTTACCTGAAGCTACTATCATATTTACTTTTATAATAGTTCCTTTTTCATCTACCCAATAATGATGTATCAATGTACCTCTTGGAGCTTCTATAACTCCAATACCTTCCTGATTCTCTACTTTACCCTTAACAAAAACATCTTTACTTAATATTTCCGAATCTAAAAGTATTTCTCTTACTTTCTCAATAGAATGTATAACTTCAATCATTCTTGCATAGTGATAGTAAAAAGATGGATGAATAGGTTTATAGTTGTTAATCTGTTTAAATTCAATAAATTCTTTTCGAGCATTTTCAGTAGGTAGGTCTTTTACAATATTTAACCTTGCTAAAGGACCAACTCTATATACTCCATCAGGATAACCTTTCATCTTGAAAAATGGAAACTTTAAATAACTCCAATCTTCAATATACTCCCCTATATACTCATGATATTTATAATCCTCAAAATCTATTACTTCATCTCCAGTGTTATTTATAAATCTTAGCTTTCCATCATAAACTTCCCATTTATCATCATTAACTAAACTTAAAAAATTAGTTTGGAAATTAGCATAGTTATCTACAAATTCTTTATTAGTTTGAATATAATTTTTTATAAAATTTAATCCTTCAAGTGCAAAGGATAACATTTGATCTACTTGAGAAAGTAATTCATCCCGATGTTTAGGATCTAAAGGACTAGCTACTCCCCCTGCAATAAAGTTTTTAGGATTTATTCTTGCACCACCAACATATTCTATTATAGTTTGTCCAAATTTTCTTAATTTTACTCCCTTGATAGCAAAATCTGGATATTTTTCTACTAACCCAGCAATATTTCTAATTGAAGGATCAGAATCCCAACCCAATAGAAAATCAGGAGAAGCTAAGTAAAAAAAGTGTAAACAATGAGATTGAATTATCTGTCCCAAATGAGCTAATTGCCTAAGCAATTTAGCAGTATATGGTATTTTAACATTCATTATCATGTCCCCAGCTTTAACTGCTCCTAAAATATGACTCAAAGGACATATACCACATATTTTTGCTGTTGATATAGGTGCTTCTTCAAAATACCTACCTTCTAAAAATTTCTCAAATCCCCTAAACTGATCTACATGAAACAAAACTCTATTTATTTGACTCCTTTTATTCAAATGTATAGTAATTTTAGCGTGCCCTTCTATTCTAGTTACAGGATAAATAGTAATCTTTTCTTTATTATTACCGTTATTCATAAGACAGATTCCTTCCTTTTAACTCAATTTCTTTTCCTTGAATTAAACTTACTAATACACTGTATATTGCATCTGGAGAAGGAGGACAACCTGGAATATAATAATCAACATCTATAACTTCATTAACAGCCATAACTCTATTAGTTAATTTACTTATATCTTCTGATTTAGGAATGTGTTGATTACAATTAGTTTCAGCTTCAATATAAGCTCTTTGTAATACTTGATCTACTTTGAATCTATTTCTCATGGTAGGAATACCACCGAAAACTGCACAATCACCAAGTGCTACTATTTTTTTACATCTTTTTCTCATCATTTTAACTTCTTCCTCTTGTGTATCAGTAGCAACTGCACCTTCTATTATTCCAATATCTACATCTTCAGAAGGCACTTTTAAATCAGTAATAGGACTTGCATCAAATACTACACCTCTATTTATCAAGTCTACAATCCTTTCATCCATATCCAAAAAAGACATATGACATCCAGAACAACCTTCACACCAAATAGTAGAAATCTTAACCTTTTTAGATTTAGAATTTTCATTTAATTTATCTTTTTCATTATCTAACATTTAAACACTTGCCTCCATTTGATATAAATTTTTAATATTTAAAAGTTGATTAAAAACATTGTAAAAACTACCATTGATTTCAAACCAAAATGGTAATAAATATACCTTAACTTTAGGTAAACTCAAAAATTCTTGATCTATATCATTTACTTCTCTACTAAACACAAATATTTTTTCAAAATTTTCTAAAATATCTGTGAAGTTATTGACTACATCTGCTTCTTTACCTAAGATTTTTATTAATCCTATAGAATTAGCTTTAAGAGGCAAAACTAAGTGCTCAGAATTTTCAAGAATACTGTTAATCTCATTTTTATTTTTGCAATTTTCTGGTAATAGTGAAAGATAATTTTTATAAATAAATATCACTTTTTCTTCATTAAAAGAATACTTTTCAAAATTATTTACCAAATCTTTATATTGAATTATTTTTGCTTTTTTATAATAAGAATTTCTTTT
>CALFWH010000060.1 GCA_937927985.1 uncultured bacterium
TACCTTTAGTATTAATTAGTTTATATTTTGTATCTTGTGTACCTCCTGGATTAGGAGGTGGTTTAACCCTTAGTATTATATCTGGGCAACCTCCTTTATTTGCAGCTTCTTCTTTTAAAATGACTGGCAATTTACCACAACCCCCAGAAATATCTATAGGATATTATAATAATACTTTTTCTCCCTTTAGATTTTTTAATTTAAGATTACAACCAGGACAAGGCTTTAGTTTTATAGGATTCAATCCTTCTGTTAATTTTAACAACCAATTAAATAATAGAAAAGTGATAATTTTTGGTACTGGTTGGAGAACTGCTAACCTTAATTCAGGTGATATATTTTGGGTAGGAAAAATCATAAATGACCCTTTAAATTCAAATGATATTGTTACTATTAATAACAATTATAAAACTATTAGGGGAAGAAATTTTGTAGCTAGATCTAATTTTGGAGCTTTTGATAGTAATTTTGATAATTTAACTTTTGAAAAAATAAATAACGTAAATTATAATCTTAATGATTTTGATAACAATAATGAGGATTTTAGAGCAGTTTCTTTTAAGCCTGGTGGATCAGGTACTAATTTTGGGGGGGCTATTGTTGGTAGAAATATTGCTTTTTATTCTCCTTCTTTACCTTTAGCTAATTGGCAAAATGCTCTTAATGCTAGTAATGCTCCATCTAATTTTATAGCCTTTGATTGTATTACTTCAGGTATTAGTCCTTTTTCTTTTGCTATAGTAGTTTCTGATATAGGCGAGCAAACTGGAGAATTTAGATTTTTTAATTCAGCAAGTAACTGGAGTGCAAATGTTCTTCCAGTAGGAATACCAAATGTTCCTCTTTATTCATCTGATTATGTAAGTTTAAGTAATAATGTTGATCATATAGATAATGTTATTATTAGTGGTAAAAATCTTCTACTTTTTTGGAAAGATAGTAATTATAACGGTAATCTTGAACCTAATGATGTTATAACTTCTTATGTAAATAACAACATTACGTTTTATGGATCAAATATTATAAAAGATCTTTCTAATAATATATTCATTGCAGTAGGTTATGATGATGTTTTGCAGGAAGCTGTTATTTATAGAGGGATTATTCAGGATAATAACAATGATAATCAGCTGGACTCCCCAGTAAACGGTAATCCTAATCCTTTGAAAGTTAATTTAAATTCATTAGGATTAAATTTGAAAGATATTGTTTTTTTTGATGTGGCAAGTACTGGGCAGAATATCTTTGTTGTTGGAGTTGATACAAGTAATTGTAATATTAAGCCTTATCTTAATGGTGGATTACCTAAGTTAACTAAATCTCTAATTTTTCCATCAAGTGTTGCTGATAATGATATTATTAATCTTTTTAATAATATGAGAGGAGTAATTTTATATAGCACAGATGGAGGGCAAAGTTTTAATTTATTACCAAATCAGATAGCTAGGTAGTTTTACTTCAGATTAAATGTTAGGCATTAATTTACTAAAAACAGATAGAGAAAAAGCAAGATTTTTCTTAATGTTAAACGTTGCTTTAAGATCAGGTTTACCATTATATAAAACATTAACTATAATGAAAGATAGTTTACCCTACTACTGGAAAGATATTATAGTGGTTTTATCCGAAAGTTTAAGAAGAGGATACTCTCTTTATCAAACAATGGGTAATTTTAAGGATGTATTCGAAGGAATTACTATAAAGCTAATAGAGGTTGGTGAAAGTACAGGTAAATTAGATGAAATATGTTTGTATTTATTTGATTTTTATGAAACAAAAGGTAAAGTAGTAAATAAACTTTTTTCTTCTATAAGTTATCCTTTGTTTATAATTGTTTTTGCTTTGATAATTGCATATATAGTTTTAAATTTCGTTTTTCCAGTTGTAACTACAATGTATAATGAATTAGGATTTAAAATACCTTTTATAACCCAAGTATTTAAAAATATTCTAGATTTGACAAGTTTGAAAAATATTCTTATATCCCTAGTTTTGTTTTTATTAATTTTTGGGGGAATTTATGTATATTTGGGAAAAGGGAAAATGAATTATTTTTTTTTAAGTATTTTTTCTTCTTTGCCTATAGTTTCTGGTATTTACAAAAAGTATGTAGTAAGTAAATTTTTGTACTCTTTAGTTTTGTGTTTAAAAAGTGGGCTAACTTTATCTGAAGCTGTTAAATTATCTTTACAATTATTACCCCAAAGAATAGAACAGAAATATTTTAGTAAAGTATATAAAAGAATACTTGAAGGAGATAAACTTTCTAAGGTTTTAAAAGATATACCTATTTTTAGTAGAGTTATAATTAATTTCATAGCAAGTTATGAGGAAACTGCAAAGACTGAGATTATAGATAAATTAGTTAATTATCTTAATTTTGAGATAAATATGGAGATTGATAGAATATTGATTGTAATTGAGCCTTTGTTGATTACAGGAATATCTATATTTGTTTTTTTCATAGCAGGAGCAGTATTGATGCCTATTATAGGTATATCTATGCAGTTTGTACAATAGGATTTTATACATAGTTTTGGAGGTAGTTTTTGGTAGCAATAGTTTTCTGGGCTATAGAATTAAATGATAATAAAAAACTTGGTCCAAATGTAGTTTTTCAAAACATACTTAAAAATTTAAATGATAATAATGAACACAAATTTTTTGCTGTTTTTAATAAAAATTACAAAATAGATCAGGATTTAAGATACATAACCGAGATTTTTACCATAGAATCTAATAATTACCTAAATCTTTACTTAAAAGCCGTGGAAATTAAAAAATTGATTTTAGAAAAATACTCTATAAAAAACATAAAATTTTTATATCCTAAACCAATATTTTTACCTATAAAAAATATACAACAATATGCTTTTTTGTATGATTTACCATTTGAAAAGATTTATCAAGGAAAAACCATTGAGGATTTAAAAAAGGAATTTTTTTTTAAGCAGATGGTATGGAAAAAACTAGATAAAATATTTACTGTTTCTTATAGTTCTTATAAGGATATAATGAAGTTGGTTAATTTAGATAACTTAGATTGGTTTTATTTGGCAGTTGATCCTAAAATTTTCAAAGTTATACCTGAAAATCAAAATGAGGAATTTTTAAGGAAATTTTTTAGAAAAAGAAAAATTGAATTCGTAAAAGATTACTTTTTTTTACCTGCTGGAAAGATCTGGTATAGAAAGAATATACTTAATTTGGTAAAAGCTTTTAAAAATTTTTGTAGTATGATAGATCATGATGTTTATTTGATTATAACCGCAAATAATATTAATTCCAAGGAAGATTACGTTAAGGAAGTAATGAATGAATCCTTCCAAAAGATAGTTTTTTTAGATCTTTTGGATATTGAAGAAGTTGTGAACTTATATAATGGATCTTTAGCTACCATATTTCCATCTTTTTATGAGGGATTTGGTTTTCCTGTACTTGAATCAATGTCTTGTGGAAAAAATATACTTTTTTCTAAAATAGATGTGTTTAAAGAATTGTATCCTGTAAATACGTATATTTTTAAACCTGATTCAGTAAAGGAAATGACAGATTGTATGTTAAATTTTTATAATAAGAAGGACTATTTTTTAAATAAAAGAATAATAGAAGAAGATATAGTAAAAAAATTTAGGTGGTCCAAAACAGTTAATGAATTACTAATAAAAATGTCTAACTAACTAATAAAGGAGCGGTGAAATAAGATGGACAAAAAAACCAAAGAATTTCCCAAACAAGAAGAAAAATGGTATCTGATAAATGTCGAAAATAAAGTATTAGGTAGGGTAGCAAGTAAAATAGCATATATACTAATGGGTAAGCACAAAGTTACTTATAGTCCCTCCTATATTGGCGGAGATTATGTTGTTGTTATAAATGCTTCTAAAATTAAATTGACAGGTAAAAAATTAATCCAGAAAAAATACTACAGACATTCAGGACATTTAGGAAATCTAAAAGAATTCTCCTCTTTACATATACTAAGAAACAACGCTGTAGAATTAATAAAAATGGCAGTATCCAAAATGTTACCTAAGAACAAACAGAGAGATAGAATGCTAAAAAGATTAAAAATTTATTCCAACGATCAACACAAACATTTCTCTCAAAAGTTAGAGGTACTGGAGGTGTAAAATGTACTACGCTACAGGAAGAAGAAAAGAAAGCACCGCTAGGGTCTTCTTAAAACCAGGAAAAGGGGAAATACTAATAAATGACAAACCTCTAGATGAATATTTTAGAATGAGAGAAATCTATAAAATAAAAGTTAGAAAACCCTTAGAAATCTTGGGTCTAACAAATAAATATAAAGTGGAGTGTTATGTTAAAGGTGGAGGAACTACAGGTCAAAGCGATGCCATAAGCTTAGGTATATCAAAATGTCTAGCCCAAATATCAGATGAATATAAAAAAATTCTAAGAAAATATGACTTGTTAACAAGAGACCCAAGAGAAGTAGAAAGAAAACATTATAACCTCCACAAGGCAAGAAAAGCCCATCAATGGCACAAGAGGTAAACATATGTCAAATAATAAAAAATTAACTCTAACTAAAATTTTTCTAATAGCATCTATAGTAGCTCTCCTTCTTCTATTAGTAATCAAAATTTTTGCTTATCAATCAGAAAAAGAAGTAAACAATACTCGAAAAAATATCAATTATCAAGTTTTAATATCTAAAAGTGAATTAATATCTAAAGATGAAAACAATTCTAATGAAAAAATAGAAAATTTTCAAAAAGTTATAAAAGTACTCTATACATTTAAAGAAAATAAAACAGTTGCTT
>CALFWH010000061.1 GCA_937927985.1 uncultured bacterium
GGCTGTATCGATGCAAGAAAAATAGAATGAATTTAAATCAGTCCGGCTGAATTTAGAAAGCTATTAAAGAAATTTTTAGGAAATCAGGGAAATTAGTGTGCATAAAGGTAAAGTAGTCATAAAAACAGATAAATATACAATAATTGATTGTGAAATTTGCGGATTTAAACATTTAGACCCAATTCCAACTAAAGAGGATATGGAAAAATTTTATAAAAGAGAATATTTTGATTTAGTTAAGAAAGGAGGAAGAGCACCAGAAATAAGACGTTTGATGAATGGAGAAGAAGAAGCGAGATCTGAGTTAAAGTGGTTAGAATCCACCCTTTATAATGATATACACGTGATTCTAACAAAGTATTTACCTAAAAAGGCAAAAGAACTTTGTGATATAGGGTGTGGCACAGGTAATTTTTTAAAATATATGAGTAAAAAAGGTTGGAAATGTATAGGTATTGAACCTTCTCAAGAGGGATCTAAAATATGCACAAATTTAGGACTTACAATTTACCCCTTTACGCTTAAAGAGTTCATAGATACTTATCCAAATATGAAAAATACATTTGATGCAGTGAGTTTGCTAGATGTCTTAGAACACGTTAGTTCTCCATTTGATTTCTTAAATGACGTTAAAAAACTTTTAAAACCTCACACTGGGATAATTTGTATTCGTGTGCCTAACGATTTTAATAAGCTTCAAATTTATATTCAGAAAAAGTTAAGGAAAACTCCTTGGTGGGTTGCTGTGCCAGAACATATTAACTATTTTAATATTACAACATTACAAAAGTTACTTGCATCTTTAGGTATGGATATTGTATATAAAACTACAGACTTTCCTATGGAATTTTTTCTTCTTATGGGATATGACTATGTCAAAGATTCAAAAATAGGAAGTTTGTGTCATAATAAAAGAGTTAAATTTGAATTATTCCTTCCAAACGTAATAAGGAGAAATTTGTACAAAGTATTAGCAACTATCAGTATAGGAAGAAGTTGTTTAGTTTTTGCTAAAGTTAAAAGTTAATTTAATATTGATTATGAAGTATTTAGTTTTGGAAAAAGAATCATATCAATTTCAAGAATATTCTCTGGTTGCATTGAGAGAAGAAGATATTTTATTAATTAAAGATTGGAGAAATGCACAGATCTTAATCTTACGACAAAATAAACCTTTAACAGAGTCTGACCAGATAGAATATTATAATAAAGTAGTGATTCCAAGTTTTTCCCAAACAAAACCAAGTATAATTTTATTTAGTTTTCTAAAAAAAGAAATGTGTATAGGATATGGTGGATTGGTTCACATAGATTGGAGTAATAAGAGAGCAGAATTGTCTTTTTTATTAAATCCAGAAAGGGTAAAAGATAAGAACCTTTATGAGGTGGAATTTACTATTTTTATTAAACTAATAAAAGAGATTGCCTTTAAGGAATTGAAACTTAACAAAGTTTATACAGAAACATTTGATCTAAATATTCGGTCCTATCATATTTCAATTTTAGAGAAAAATGGTTTTACCTTTGAAGGTAGATTGAGACAACATATATATAAAGAAAATAAGTTTATAGATTCTCTAATTCATAGCATTTTGAGAGAAGAATATGAACTGGAAAAATAAAAAGGTATTCATTAGTGGTGGAGCAGGTGTTATTGGTACCGCATTAGTAAATAAATTACTTGCAAAGGGGGCAATAGTTTTTGTTGGCGATTTAAAACCTCGACCGTATGAGTTTCCTAAAGAAGTTATTTATCGTATGGGAGATTTAAATTATATCACAAAAGAGGAAATTGAATATTTTTCTCCCGAAATCTTCTTTCATTTAGCTGCTACATTCGAACGATCTTTAGAGACGAAAGATTTTTGGGATGAAAATTTTCATCATAATATCCAATTAACTCACCACCTTATCAGCTGTGTTAAAGATTTGAAAACCCTAAAAAAAATTATATTTGCATCAAGTTATCTCGTTTATAACCCAAAACTCTACAGTTTCGAGTATCCTAAAGAAAACCCAGTAAAATTAAAAGAAACAGATGATATTATGCCACGCAATTTGTGTGGCGCTGCAAAATTATATAATGAGTTAGAATTACTTTTTTGGAATAATTTTAGACCAAATTACGAGGTAGTGATAGCTCGTATATTTCGTGTGTATGGCAGGAATTCTCGGGATGTTATCTCACGTTGGATTAGAGATTTAATTGATAATAAAGAGATAACTCTATATAGGAAAGAAGGAAAATTTGATTTTATATTTGCTGATGATGTTGCGGAAGGATTAATTAGATTAGCTGAAAGTCAATTCTCTGGAGTAGTAAATTTAGGTTCAGGATGTTCGAGAAAAATAGAAGAGATAATAAAAATATTGAGTAGATATTTCCCAAATATGAAAGTGAAAGAAATAGAATCTAATATTCCTTTTGAAGCTTCTGAAGCTGATATTGATAAACTTAAAAAAATTACAAATTGGCAACCAGAAATAAAATTAGAAGAGGGAATTCCTATTTTAATTGACTTTTACAAAAAAAACAAATATGTTAGCTACCAACCTTTATCTATAAATATCTTAGTTACAAGTATCTCTAATAAAGTTCCCTTACTA
>CALFWH010000062.1 GCA_937927985.1 uncultured bacterium
AGATCTGAAAAGAAAGAAGAAGATCCCGATAAAATTTACAATAGAATGAAAAATAAAGTAATGGAAGAAGTTAAAAAACTATTTAGACCAGAATTATTAAATAGAATAGATGAAATATTAATCTTTAGACCTCTAGGAATAAATGAACTAAAAGATATAGTAAATATACTTCTCAAACCTTTATATAAAGAATTAGAAGCAAGAAATATAAAACTAGAAATAGATGATAAATTACGAGAAATGATAGTAAAACATGGCTATAATCCAAGTTTTGGAGCAAGACCATTAAGAAGAAGTATAACTAGTATACTTGAAGAAACTTTAGCAGAAGAAATGTTAAAAAATAATATATTCGAAAATTGTTTAATTAAAGCAACGGTTGAGAACGATAAAATAAAATATGAATTCCTAACACAAAATTCTTCCAAATTAAAAGTCCATGAAGTTAATGTGGAATGAATATAATAAATGAGTTTTTGGAATTACTTCCCTTTAAAGATAGGTAATTTTTGGATATATAAAATTAATGAAAAATTTGATAATGATTACACTTTAGTCAAAGTAACCATAACAGAAAAAATTCCTTTTAATGATAAGGTTATATATATTTTTTCTCATCATATAGATGAAGAGGAAGTAAAGAGAGAATCATATGTTATTCAGAATGATGGTATATATCTTTATGCTCGCAAAGTTGAAGACAATTTAATTGTTTTTGACCCTATGATTCCTTTTTTACCTTATAATTTTTTAGATATAGAATGGTGGAATTGGGAAGGAAAAGCTGGATTTGTTAATACAAAAATTCTATACAAAAACAATAAAATGATAGAAGATAACGTTATTAAAATTACATATACTGAAGAAAATAAATTCGGAAAATCTAATTATATTTTATATTTAAAGAAAAATGTAGGAATAATAAAGGAAGAAGGAGAAACTCCCTTTGCAGGGTACATTTCAGAAGTCCAAGATTATGAAGTATCTTTTGATGATTTTTCCTTTATAGATTTTAAAACTTATCAAGATGAAATTATCCAGGAAAATGAAGAAATTATTTTTAATAAAAATGAATTACAAGATATTGATATATATGATCAAGAATCCATCGATATTCAAGAAATGGAAGATATTGAAAATAATGAAGATTTAGAAAATCTGTTTAATTCAGATATCAATGAAGATGATATCAATGAAGATGATTTTTTTGAAGAGGGAGGAAACGATATTAATGAGAATAGATGGTAGAAAAAATTTGGATTTTAGACCAATGGATTTTAAGATAGATTATTTGAAATACCCTTTTTCATCTGTTTTAGGTAGTTTAGGTAATACAGTTGTTTTGGTAAGTGTAAACATAAGTCAAGAATTACCGAATTTTTGTAAAAATTTTGGACATGGATGGATAACAGTTGAGTATCGTCTGTTACCAAGTTCTACAGTTGAAAGAAATCCGAGTATAATAAATGCTAGATCTTATGAAATTAAAAGAATGATAGGTAGGTCATTGAGAAGTGCTTTTGATCTATATAAATTTCCTAAACTTAGTATCATTGTTGATTGTGATGTTTTACAAGCTGATGGAGGAACGAGAGTAGCCTGTATAAATTCTGCTTTTATAGCTTTAGTTTTAGCTTTTAGAAAACTATTAAAAGAGAAAATAATTAATGAAGATCCACTAATTAGTCCTATATGTGCAATGAGTTTCGCAGTAGAAAATGGGCAAATTTTACTTGATCCTTGTTATATAGAAGATAGCAATGCTGATGTTGATTTAAATATTGTAGTTAATAAATTAAACACTATAAACGAATTACAATTTTCTGCAGAAAAAAAACCTCTAACTAAACAGTTACTAAATGAAATTATAGAGATAAGTTTTGAAAAATCAAAATTCATTTTTGATCTGCAGGATAAATATATAAATATTTTTATTAGGGGGTAAAAATGTTAGAGAATTTCATAGACATAAATAGCTCTTTAGAAAAAGTGGATTATACTATTTATGATTTAATAAGAAAGGAAATAAAAAGGCAATCAGAAGGTATAAATTTGATAGCTTCTGAGAATTATACTTATAAGGCTGTTTTGGAAGCTATGGGTAACGCTCTTTCAAATAAATATGCTGAAGGTTACCCAAATAAAAGATATTATTCTGGATGTCAGTATATTGATGAAATTGAGAATATAGCAATTGAAAGATTAAAAGATTTATATGGTAGTGAACATGCTAATGTGCAACCTCATTCTGGGGCTCAGGCAAATATGGCAGTATACTTCGCTTTTCTCAAACCAGGGGATACTATTTTAACAATGAGTTTAGATTGTGGGGGGCATTTAACTCATGGTAGTCCTGTTAATTTCTCAGGACAAATATATAACGTAGTTCATTATGGAGTTTCTCGTAAAGATGAATTAATAGATTATGATCAAGTAAGGGAATTAGCTTTAAAAAACAGACCTAAGATAATAGTTGCTGGTGCTTCAAGTTATAGTAGAGTAATAGATAGTAAGATATTTTCTGAGATAGCAAAGGAAGCGGAAGCTTATTTTATGTTTGATATGGCACATTATTCAGGATTAATTGCTGCAAATATTTATCCTTCTCCTGTAAAATACGCTGATTTTGTTACTTCTACTACTCATAAGACTTTGAGGGGACCAAGAGGAGGAATAATTTTATCTAAAAAAGAGTATGCTAAAGAGATTGATAAATCAGTTTTTCCAGGTGTACAAGGTGGCCCCTTAATGCATGTCATAGCAGCTAAAGCAGTTGCTTTCAAACTGGCTAAAACCGATGAATTTAAAATTTACCAACAACAAGTTTTAAAAAACGCAAAAACTTTTGTAGAAGTTTTACAATCTGAAGGCTTTAGAATTGTTTCTAATGGTACAGATTGTCATATGTTTTCAGTAGATCTAAGAAATATTGGACTTACTGGTAAAGAAGCTGAAGAAATACTAAGTAGTGTAGGTATATATGTAAATAAAAATGTAATTCCTTTTGATCCTCAACCCCCAAGAATAACAAGTGGAATAAGAATCGGTACAGCTGCTATCACAACTAGAGGCTTTAAAGAACAAGAAGTAAAAGAATTAGCTAAACTAGTTTCTACTATTCTTAAAAACAAAAACAAAGCAAGTATTGTAGAAGAGAAAGTAAATGAATTATCTTCTGCATTTCCTGTATATAAATTCTAACAAAATAAAAA
>CALFWH010000063.1 GCA_937927985.1 uncultured bacterium
TTATTTTAGACAAATTGCAAATTTTCAGTGAGTTTTGTATATTTACTAGCAGTTAAATAAAACGGGGTGTAGCTCAGCCCGGCTAGAGCGCTTGGTTTGGGACCAAGAAGTCGGAGGTTCGAATCCTCTCACCCCGACAAGTTTATATAAAAATAATATTTAAATTATAACAATTTAAGTGAAATATTTAATCTTTTGAAACTAAGAACTTATATTTAATCAATTTTAGGGAACCAATTACTTAAATCTAGTTGTCCGATATACTTATATATATATAAAGAATTACCTTCTTTGACAGGAGTAAATAATGATTTATATTCATTCACATAAAACCGCCCACCAGATTGACCTTTAATATTTTTAATCATAGATATAACCTTTGCCACTCTATTTTCACTTATAAATTGAGTCAATCTAACCTTCTTCTCTACGGAGGGTCTTAATTGTTTATTATAATAAATATCTTTATTATCAGCAGATAAAATATAAGGTATTCCAGCACGTGGACCAATCCATTCGTCTCCAGGTTTTAATAAATTATTATCAAAATCTACTGGTTCTCCAGAAATTATTTTCCCCTCAAACTCGAATTTAATTGGATTAATATATTCACCAATTAAATAATAATTTAAATTATCATTGGCAGGAACTATTACTTGATTATATTCATTAATATAAAATATTCCATTAGGTTTACCAGAAATTTTAATTTTAGCATTATTGACCATTTCAACCAATAATATATGATTATCAGTAGATGGATACCATCTTTCCCCTTCTTTTGTATCATAAACAATAGTAATCATAGGTTTATTATTCACTAAACGGATACTGTATTTTGCAGTTTTACTTACATTTTTAGGACAATTACCCTTGAAAATAGTTAAACTTGTCATAAATTTTTCTCCTTAAATTATTTAATTTTAATAATTATTAATTTTTTAATATTAAAATGGAAGGTCGTCATCATAATTTTTTTCACCATTTAAAAAATCGTCAAAATCAATATTAAACACACTATAGAATGTTTCTTTATAAAACCATTTATGATAGTTGATCCTTCCAACATAAACTGGGTCCCATATTTCATTATAAAAATCATCATTATTACTAATCTCTCCCTTTCTTTTCGTTAAAACAATCCCATATGGATTAACTATAAATCTTACGGGTGTCCAACCTGGTCGTATTTTTCTTAACTTATTTATAAGTTCTATATCTTGTACCTCAGGATAGACTATAGAATTTCCTCCTTCAGAATCTTTAATAACATATATTTTATTATTCTTGCTTAAACGATAAACGACACCTATATATGGGTACTCCCATTCATCACCACAAGAGAGCAAAGAGTCATCTGAGATATCAATAACTCTATTATTTTCTGGATTGATTAACCGCATATTTCCCTCGATTTCCCCAACAATCAATCTTCTATTATCACCTTCAACTGAAGGTACAATAACTTGCTTAAATTCATTTATTATAAATGCTCCGCCTCCTAATCCACCTAATTCATTTTTAGCGTCATTTACAGCTTCTGCTAATTTATACATTTCTGACGATTCTTCTACCTCTAAAATAATTTTAATGTCAACATTAATATTCCATTCTAATTTAACTTTATTGTTAGAAATTTTCCAATAACTTCCTCCAATCAATCTGTTATATGGGCCTTTCCAATAATAAAATTTTTTAAAACGTTTAAATATTAATTTATCCTTCATTAAAAACTCCGTAATTAATCTGGGAACTCAATACCAAATTTTAATGCCATTATAAAATAATATTTATTAAATTTTACATATAATACATGATTTAACTCGTTAATATCTAACTGAGAAATATTTTCACCCTTGTTTCTGAGATATTTTATTTTATTTACTAAATCTTCAGCTTCTAATCCTTTTTCTTTACATAATGCTCTATTAGCTAAACGCGCATAAACCTCACCATCTTTTACTTTTTTAACTATAATCCCACCTTTTTTAAGCCTAAAAAACAAATTTGATTTACATAAAGGAATTTCTGGAAAGGGATATTCATCTCCAGGTTTTGCATCTGATAACCATTTTTGAATACTAGATTCATCATAGCTCACATCAGATTTTCCATTTAACGATTGACTGGGAAGTTTATCTAACCTTTTGATATAAATCGTTATCCAATCATCATTAATTTTTTTTCTCGTTATCACAAAGTATTTTTTAGGAGTGATCTTAAATTTTCCAGGATAACCTTTATATTTTATTATATCATTCGCTATATCTTTTAGATCGATAATATAATTACCAAATTTATCTTTTACATTACGTTCCTTATCACAAGTGTACTCTAATCCTTCATATTTACCAGGATACTCAACCCCGGGAGATAGTTCAGACTCATCTATATCTATATCATATAAAGGTGGAGGTTTTGGAGGACCATCTTTTTGAATTGGTATTTTACCTATTTCCCAATCAAAAAATAGATTACTATTTATACCTGTAAATTTCTCCCAATCATATTTAGCGTATATTTCTTCATCAACAGTATTTTTTGCATATAATACATATATTAATGATGTCTTATCTTTTCCACTTTTACCTTTATATGGCCGCATTACACGTCCCATACTTTGAATACGTTGTCTAACAGCTGATGATGAAGCAACTATAATACCAACATCTACAGCTGGAACATTAAATCCTTCTATTAAAGATTTTACTGAAACTAATATTTTACAAGAACCCTTCCTAAATAAATCAATGTTCTGTTTTCTTATTAAATCTGGTAGCTCACTATGTTCTAATAGAACCGGATATTTTTTTTCCATCAATAAAGAAAATAAGTTAGTTGCTTCATCGATAGATTCATGAAATAGAAGTATTTTTGCATCAGGGTTAACACCTAATTCATTATCTATTAATTGAACAACAGCTCTTTTTCGATTTTCGATCTTATATAACAACGACTTTCTTTTTGCAATGCTTGCGACATAACTTCTTGCCAAACTACTAATATCCCCCTTATCCTGTTGAGCAATTTTTTGTGCCCATCGGTAAAACAAAGCATTATTTGAATGATATTTATCTGAAAAGTTTTGGAGTTTTGATTTCGAATCAATTATTATTCGTGTTAAATTATCATACTCATATTGCTCCTTGTCATTAAGATAAATACCAAAGTGTTTTATTATAAATGGAGGAATTAAACCTTTCTTTAATGCATCTTCATAGGTTAATTCCATTATAACATCACCCAAATTTTTTCCTAACAAGGAATCTTGGTAGTTTATTAAATAATTGTCTTCATCAATCTCATCATCCCTTTCTGGTGTTGCCGATAAACCCATATTAAAAGCTCTTTTGGTTTCAAATATTTTTGACATTTCTTTAGCCCCAGCCCTATGACACTCATCTACAATTAAAAAAAGTTTGGAACCTATTCCCAAATCATGAACCATTCGAGTTAGTTTTTTGCTCGCAGAATTCAAAACACAAATCAAAACAACCTTGCCATCTTCAAAATTATCCTGATAGCCTCCTCCTAACTTACCAATAAATTTTTTAGGAATATTACCTCTCTCCAATATTTCACTGTACCATTGCTCCATTAAAACTATAGTCGGAACTATAATAACAACTTTTAGGTCTCTTACCTCATTATTTTGCAACCACTCAATTGCTGCTAACGCAAGAAATGTTTTCCCACCGCCAGTAACTATTTTAAAAGTCCCCTTTTTACCTTCTTTAATCCATCTATCTAAAGCTTCTTTTTGCCATTCATAAAGTTCTATACCGTTGGTTAATATCCATCTATCTGGTAAAACTTCTTGGTATTCATATCTATCATATTCTCTCTCCTCAGGTTTAAATACAGATTTGGATGTTAAGTAATCTCGGATCTTAAATTGCTGAAATGCCAACTCTTCTTCTTTTGATAATATTAAACGACTAACAATATCTTCTATATTAAATGAGTCATCCATAATAAATAATTTTTTACGCTCCAATAATAATTATTTCTTTCAATATAAACAAATTTTGTAAAACATGTTTATATATTTAAGTTCAAATAAAAAAAGCATAATAAAATGGTATTTATTTTAAAAAATTTGATTTTTATTGTTATTTTTTTAATATTCATAATAATACAAGGAGCTACAAGCTATGAACCAAGAACAATATCCCTCAGAAAGCCTGATAAAA
>CALFWH010000064.1 GCA_937927985.1 uncultured bacterium
AGTTGGTTTAATTTTGTATTTTTCTTATTACTTATTTTATCCATTAGTTAACAAAGGAGCTGTACCTATAAAGCTGGGGCTTGATCTAAGGTATGGAATACATATTATGTTAGAAATTTACGATCCAGGAAGGAAAATATTAAGTGATTCTGAAATGCGTCAAATTATGTCAATTCTAGAAAAAAGGCTTAATCCTACTGGGACATATGAAATCGTTATACAACAAGCTGGTAACAATAGAGTAATAATTGAAATACCTGAAGTAACAGATACTTCTGAAGCTCTGCAGCGGGTTACTAAAGTAGGTAAATTAGAATTTAAAGTTGATGAATACGACCCTAATACGGGTTTAATGACTAAAAAAACAGTTTTAACTGGGGATAAAATAATAAGAGCTTCTGTAGAGTATGATCCCAATACTCATTATCCTCATGTTGCTTTTACCTTAGACAGTGAAGGGGGAAAGATTTTTGAGCAAGTAACGAGGGATTACCTTCAAAAACCCATTTATATTTTCTTTGACGGTAAAGAGATTTCAGCTCCTATTGTGCAATCTGTAATTACTGGAGGAAGTGGAATCATAACCCTAGGTACTAAAGATAAAGATCAAGCTCTTAAAGAAGCTAGAGAACTTGCTATATATTTAAATGCTGGTAAACTTGATTATCCCCCAAAAGTATTGGAGGCTTTTACTATAGGACCTACTTTGGGAGAAAAACATCTTAAAAAAAGTTTAGAAGCTGGAATAATTGCTTTAATTGTTGTTGCAATTTTTATGATATTCTTCTATAGAATTCCTGGTTTAGTTGCTATCATTGCCCTGGTATTTTACTCTTTACTTTTTTTGTGGATAATTTCTGTTAGTAACGCTGTTTTAACTTTAGGGTCTATAGCAGGAATTATCCTTTCAATTGGTATGGCTGTAGATGCTAACATTCTAATTTTTGAAAGATTGAAAGAAGAAATAAGATCTGGTAAACCTATCAATACTTCTTTGGATTTAGCTTTTGCAAGATCTTTTGATACTATTTTGGATAGTCACTTAACTACTATAATAGCTGCTTTAATCTTGATGATATTTGGAAGTGCTACTATTCAGGGGTTTGGTTTTGCTTTATTATGGGGCAATGTTGTTAGCTTCTTTACAGCTATATATGTAACAAAAGCTTTTATGTATTTAATTTTTTATTTCAATCCCCAAATGATAAGTATAAAATAGAATGAAAGAGTTAACATTAAGGGCAGTTTTATTGGGTATTTTTTTAGGTGTAGTGTTAAGTGCTGCTAATGCTTATTTAGGTTTAAAAGCGGGTATGACTGTTGCTGCTTCTATTCCTGCTGCAGTCGTATCTATGTTAATTCTTACTAAAATTCTTAAAAATGGGACTATTTTGGAAAACAATATAGTACAAACCATGGCTTCAGTAGCTCAGGCTGTTGCAGCAGGAATTATATTTACTGTCCCCTCTTTCTTTATCCTTCAACAAAATGGAATTATTAATTACGTGCCTTCTTACTGGTTTATTTTTATCTTATCGTTAATTGGCAGTTTATGGGGAGTAATATTTATGATAGTTTTTAGAAAAACCCATATAGTGCAGGAGCATGATGTTTTACCATATCCAGAAGGTACTGCCTGTGCAGAAGTACTTAAAACAGGTCAGAAAGCTACTGAAAAAGCAAAATTCTTGCTTAATGGATTCATTATTGCTTCTGTTTTAAAAATTCTACAATCTATTAAATTAAAATTTAACTCGGTAGTTTATAAGGTTTTAGAAGAAAGTTTTAGTTTTAGTATGAATTTTAAAAATTTACCTATTGCTTTGCAGAAATTTACTATTTCTTTAGAGTTGTTACCTGCTTTATTTGGGGTGGGAATGATTGTAGGATTAAGAATAGGGATAATGATGGCTACTGGTGCTCTTATAGGATGGTGGGTTATTATTCCTACTATAGGAATTTTTCAACCTGACCTATCTGCTTATGAAATATATAAAAAGTATCTTAGGTTTATAGGTATAGGTGTAATAATTACAGGTGCATTTTTTTCATTTTTTCAATTATTTGGGATTTTAAAGAATGTTTTGAATATAAAGAAAATTGAAAATATTAGCTTTAAAAAAGATCCTCATAAAGATTTGTGGTATGATAATCCGAATTATAATAGAGATATTCCTTGGCCTGTAGCTTTGGGAATTTTAATTTTGGGCTCAATAATATTTTTCTTTATTAATCCCATAGAAGGCTTAGTAGGTAAATTTTTATCATTTATAGTTTTGATAATTTTTGCAATTTTGTTTACTGCGGTTTCTTCGTATATAGTGGGGATGGTAGGATCGAGTAATCAACCTGTAAGTGCTATGACTATTTCTACTCTAATGGCTGTGGCTTTAACTTTAAAATTGGTAGGGCTTACGGGAGAAAAGGGAATAATTGCTGTTTTAATTTTATCTGTTATTGCTTGTATTTCATTAGCTATTGCTGGAGATATGTCGCAGGATCTTAAAACAGGATTTTTAGTTAAGGCTACTGCAATGAATCAACAGATAGTAGGTATAATTTCTGCTATTGCTGCTAGTTTTTTCCTAAGTTATCTTATATTTTTATTAAATAGTGTTTATGGATTTGTTGGTACAGGTAATAATAATCCTTTACCTGCTCCTCAGGCAAACCTAATTTCTACTATTGCCCAAAGTATATTTGTAGCAGATTTGAGATGGAATGAGATAATTATTGGAATTTTACTAGGATTAATAGCGAGATTATTAGGTTTTTCTATATTAGCTTTTGGTGTGGGGGTGTATTTACCTTTGGGTTTATCTATACCTATTTTAATCGGCGGATGGTTTTCTAATCTAATTAAGCAAGATGAAGATAAAAAAGTACTTACTGCTTCTGGATTAATAGCTGGTGATACTATATTAGGAATTATTTTTGTATTTTTAATAGCTTCTAATATTGTACCTGCTCCTTCTGATAATGATGTTGCTTTGTTTGGTAATTTTTCTTATTTTATTTCTTTAATTGCTTTCTTTGTAGTCATTTATCTGGTTTATAAATTAATTAATAAAAAGAATACATAATTTAAAATGCGAATAGTTTTGATTCTTTTGGCTTTGGTATACTTCATATTAAAAATTATCTTTGTTGATAGATATCAAGAAAAATACTTTATTGTTGATTATTTTGAAGCTATTGATTTTGTTTCTTCTTATTATTATGAACCCGTGAAATTTGTAAATAAAAATGTTTTACCTTATTTTGATGTTATTAGTATAAGATTGAAGAGTTTAAATGAATTAAAAAGTGAGGGATTAGTTGATTTAGCTGATAGTAAAACAATGAAAACCAATCCTAAATTTTGGCTACTACCTTTTTTGAATTATTCTTTTGAAAAGGATAAAAGTTTTATTTATTGTCCTGAAGATAGGTATTTACCTATATTGGAAAATGTTTTACGAAAATTGAAACTTAATTTTGAAAAGAAAGGTAATGTTTTCATTGTGCAGGTTGATAGTAAATATTTGTTTAGTTTGCAAGTATTTTTATTGATTGATAATTATGATTTTAATAGAATTTTTCAAGGTAAAAGGATATTATGGAGGGTTAGTTCTTATGTTTATGATTTGGATTATTTAAGTGTTTATTGTAGAAGAGGTGATATGATTTTATTTACTGGTCCTTTTGTGGGGGGGTACCCAGATAATTTAGATAAAGTAAATGAATTTATAAAAAAACAGGGGTTAATTTTTGTTTTTCCAGAGTTTTATGATTCTAAAAGTATTCAATTGGGTTCTCCTTTTCTTTCAAGGGATGGAGGAATTAAGTTGTTTAGTATATTTACAGTTCGCAATAAATCAATAAATGAGATTGTAAACTCAGTTGGTTTGGCTATTGAAGAAAGAAATTGTCAATCAGTGTTCTTTAGATTTCTTGATAGATATTCATTAAAAGAAAATATTGAATTAATTAAAAAAATCAAAAACATTTATTTTTCAGACAGTTATTTAACTGGTTTATTAGGTAATTTAGAAGATAGACAAAAGGTAAGCTCTGGAGTTAATAATGTGCTAATCTTAATTGGATGGGTAAATTTGATAGTTTTTGTTTTTTTTGTATTGATGGCTTATAGTTATTATCATGATTTATTAGTAAGTAATGGATATAGGGTTAATCTTTTGTTTTTTTTAGTTTTATCAATTTTTAACAGCGTACTCATTGTAGTTTTTAAAATTTTAAAAGCGTATTTATTATTTAACTTATTGGTAGTTGTTGGAATTTCGTTTGTTTTAATTATGATTTTCTTTAGGGTTTTTGGTCAGGAAAGCAAAAATATTTATCAAAAGTATTTTGAGGTTTTGCTATTAACGGTAAGTTTAGGAATTATTGTTAACTCTTTATTTTTTGAATATAATTATTTAGTGGGTGTGCAGAAAGTGGGATTTATAAAGGTCTTACTTATTTTACCTGTTTTATTATCGATTTTTGCTGTATTTAGTTATAATCAATTGGTTTTATTTTTTTATAGGAGATTGAAGTTATTAGATTTGGTGGTTATTTTGGTTTTATTTGCTGGATTAGGTTTTTATTTAATTAGGAGTGGGAATACTGGGTTTGTTTTGCCTTTTGAGGATAAGATTAGGTATTTTTTAGATAAGGTTTTAATTGCAAGGCCAAGGTTTAAAGAATTTTTAATTGGTAATCCTTCTATTTTGTTGTCTTCATATAGTAAAATTTTTATTCCTTTTTCGTTTATTAGTTTGGGTGGTATAGTGGACAGTTTTTTACATATTCATACTCCTATTTTTTACAGTTTTTTAAGGACTTTTTGGGGTGCTTTATTAGGATTATTAGTATTTTTATTAATAAACAAGTATTGGAAGAGACTTAAAGGAAAAACTGAATAAAATGGAAAAATAATAAGGGGGGTATGGAAAGAGTAGAACAATAAAGTGCCTAACAGGGGCCTAATTATACCTGTTGCGCTTACAAGTGCTTAAAAGGAGGATACGTGACCAAATTGTTCGTAGGTAACCTAAGTTATCAATTAACAGAGGAAGAATTTAGAGAAACTTTCCAAAATTATGGAAATATTAAAGAATTAAGATTACTACAAAACAAAGGATTTGGATTTGTAGAATTTGATTCTGAAGAATCTGCTAAAAAAGCTTTAGAAGAACTCAATGGTAAAGAAGTAAAAGGAAGAAAAATGAGAGTAGAAGTTGCTAAGCTTAGAGAATCAAGAGAACCCAGAGAAAATAATAGATATAGATCTTATGGATCAAGAAATTTTAATTCGAGAAATTCTGGGAATTATCAACAAAGATCTCCAAGATCTGGGTTTTCCAGAAGAAGAGAAAGTTAAATAAATAAGTATTTCCATACCCCTTGGGGAAGTGGCGGAATTGGCAGACGCGTTGGCCTCAGGAGCCAATGAGGTTACTCCCTCGTGTGGGTTCAAATCCCACCTTCCCCACTAAATAATCCAATTTTGTATACCCTGCCTACTGACAAATATATCAAACTAATAGACTTTATATCTCAAAAACTAAACATCTCTAAAAATAAAGCAAAACAAATTATAGATCAAAAAAGGGTCTTCGTTAATCAAAACCTAGTTTGGATAGCCTCCTTTAGCCTTAAACCCAATGATATTGTTCAAATTTTACCTGAAAAAAATGTTCGTTTTGGAATAATTTATGAAGACGAAAATTTATTAATATCTTCTAAAAGTCCTAATCTTATAGTTAATGAATCACCTAATAGTTTGGAGAATTTTCTAAGAAAAGATTATCCCAATATAAAAGCTGTTCATAGAATAGATAAAGATACATCTGGAATAGTAGTTTTTGCTAAAAATAATCAAACTTTTGAAAAATTGAAATCTATTTGGAATAGTGTAGAAAAAACTTATTATTGTATATCGATAAATGAGGCTAATTTTGGTTTTAGAGAGATAGATTTACCTATTGGTGGTAAGAAGGCTTTTTCTACTGTAATTTTGATATCTAAAAACAAAGGTTTATCTTTGTTTAAGGTAAGGATTTTTACGGGAAGAAGACATCAAATAAGAATACATTTGAATTCTATAGGTTTTCCTATTTTAGGAGATTATGTATATGGTCCTAAAAGGCAGATAATAAAAGTCAATAGGCAGATGCTTCATTCATATAAAATTGAATTTCTTTTTGAAGGGAAGCGAATAACTGTTTCTGATCCATTACCTGAAGATATGCTTGCAATAATAAACAAATATGGTTTATCTCTATGATTTACAAGCTTTCTTATCCTAAACACGTAAAAAGAGCAATAGATTTATTTAAGGTTTTAGGTAAAAATATAAATCTTTTGATATGGGTTGTTGATGCAAGAATTCCTAATATCACTCTTAAATACCTTAAGGAATTTATTGAAAGAGTAGAATTTAATAAAAAAATCCTAGTTTTTATTAACAAAATGGATTTGGTTGATAAATTTGATTATCAAGGATTCAAAGATTTCTTAAAAAATGAATTTCATAATATTAAGTTATTAATTTTTTATGGTAGTAATAAAAATTCTAAGCAACTTTTGAATTATTTGGATTTATTAGCTAAAAAGGAATTATTTTTAAATTGTATTGTAG
>CALFWH010000065.1 GCA_937927985.1 uncultured bacterium
TAGGGTATTAGAAATAGCTACAGGCAGTGGTGTAATGACTTTACTTTTATCAAAAAGCGTTTATCCTAATGGACAAGTGTTTACAATAGAGAAAAATTACGAATTCATTAAAAATTCAATTAAGAATATTTTAGATTATGACATAACTTTTCAAACGAATTATTTAAGTTTAATAAAGTTTTTTCTAGCTAATAACTTGAATTTTTTAATTTCAAAGTGTATAAATTTTTTTGATAGTGTTTTTATTGATATACCTTATCCAGAAAACTTAATTGATCAAATTTATTTGGTTTTGAGAGATTATGGTTGTTTAATTTGTATTTTGCCTACTACTAATCAAGTAAGTGTTTTTTTGAAATCAATACAAAACAAGTTTATTGATATAGAGGTTGAGGAAATAATATTAAGAAGATATAAAACGAATCCTGACAGGTTAAGACCTCAAGATATAATGACAGCTCATACTACTTACATTATTTCTGCTAAGAAACTACCATCGATTTGAGAAATCGATTGATTAAGAAATTTATTAATTAAGAAATCGATTGAGAATTAAACCGATTTTTTTAGATTTTTTTAGATTTTAAATAATTTATAATTTTTTGAGAATCTTTTTGAAAGGGGATTCCTACTAAAAAAAATTCGTTATCTGCTTCAATTATTTGTAGATTTTTATTTTTAGTTTGATTTTTGTATTGTTTATAAATATTAAGGAGTTTTTTGTTAAGGATATACATTTTTTGATTATCTGAGCCTTTCCATATGTACTGAGATTCTTTTGACCAAATGAATGGTCCATCTATTATTACATCTACTAATTTTCTTAATTTTTCCCATTGTAAAGGATTTTGTTTAATGAAATTTTTTAGAATATAGCCTGTATATATTAGTATATCTGATTTGGTGTATCTTATGAGATTAAGTAGGTGGATTAGATTTTCTACTTGATCTAGTGGTTCTCCACCTGATATTGTTAGTTTTTCTGTGGGGTAGTTGTTTATTTTGTTAGCTAATGTTTGAATATCTACTAAGTGTTTTTCTGAAGCTTGCCATGTGTGTTTTGAGATGCAGTTTTTACATTTTATTGAGCAGCCTTGAAGCCATAGACATACTCTTATTCCTGGACCTAAAGTATAAATAGGATAATAAAGAAGGCTTACAAAAAGTTGCATTTAGTTTTTAGTGAGTTTATATTTTGTTAGTTAGGATATTTAACTTTTGTAATATTGATTGTGTTATTTCATTTTTTTCTGAATCTTGTATGTATAGTATTGCACATTTTTTAGCTAGGTTTCTTATTTCTGTTAGTTTTTTATTTCTTTCTGTGGGACTTATTGCATTCCTTGAATCTAATAAATTAAATACATGAGATAGTTTTAGGACGTAATCATAAGCTGGAAAATATATTTTTTCATTAAGTAAACTTTGTGACTCATCTATATAGATATCATAAAGTTTTTTTAGGTTTTCTATATTTGCTTTGTCTAGATTGTAATAAGAAAAGTGTATTTCAGGTAGGTAGTATAGATTTTTGTAGGTTATGTTTTCTTTCCATTTTATATCCCAGATTTTATTTTTATCTTGTACAAACATAGCTATTCTTTCTAAGCCATAGGTAATTTCTACGGGCACTTTTTTTAGTTCTATTCCTCCCATTAGTTGGAAGTATGTAAATTGGGTGATTTCCATTCCATCGAGCCACACTTCCCATCCTACTCCTGTAGCTCCTAATGAAGGGGATTCCCAGTTATCTTCTATGAATCTTAGATCATGTTTATGAATATCTATTTCTAAGTATTTTAGGCTTTCTATGTAGATATCTTGAATGTTGTCTGGGGTAGGTTTTATAATAACTTGATATTGGAAGTAATGTTGAAGTCTATTGGGGTTTTGGGCGTATCTACCATCAGTTGGTCTTATGGATGGTTCTATATAGGCTACTTTCCAATCGTAATCATCTAGACTTCTAAAGAAGGTTAGGGGATTCATTGTACCTGCCCCCACTTCGGTATGATAGGGGGTACCAATTATACATCCTTGCTCTGACCAGTATTCATTTAACTTCATTATTATAGTTTGGAAATCCATTTTTCACCTCTTATTTTCTTTCTTTATTGCTTCTCTTGCTAATAATAGATCTTCTATTAATTTTGAAACATTTTTATATCTTCTTTCAGGATTTTTTTCTATGCATTTCATTATGATTTTTTCTATTTGTGAAGGTATGTTTGGATTGATTAGTGAGGGTAATGGTGGTATTTCTTTTATTTGTTTCATAACTATTTCGCTTGGGCTACCATGAAATGGTGTTTTATGAGTAAATATTTCATACATTGTTATTCCTAGGGAATATATATCTATTCTAGGATCAGTATATACTCCTTCAAATAATTCGGGTGCCATATAAGCGGGTGTTCCTAAGATTTGCCCGTCTTGTGTGATTGGTTTCCAATATACTATTCGGGATATACCTAAATCTGTTAGTTTTATATTTTTTAAATCTTTATCTACCAGAATATTTTCTGGTTTTATATCTCTGTGGATTATCCCTTTAGAATGAAGATAGTTAAGAGCATTTGATATTGCTAAAACTATGTCCAATTTTTCTATTATTGATAAATCCATGTATATTTCATCTAAACTTTTTCCATTCACATATTCTAAAATTAGATAAGGGTTATTGTTGTATTCTCCATAATCTATTATTGAGATAATATTAATATGTTTGATTTGTTTAAGGATTTCAATTTCTCTATGGAATCTTTCTATTAGTTCAGGGTCTTGGTGTTGAAATATTTTTGCAGCAAAAAGATTATTGTCTTTAGATACCAAGTATACCTTACTTGTTGCTCCTTTACCTAGAAGTTTAATAATCTTGTAAGGACCTATATTTTCCTTTGTATTTGTTGGAGGGTTGTTAAGTTCTGGATTTGGGTTTTGAAAACTTGATTTTTCATTTAGACTTTGAACTTTATTGTTTGTTTTTGTTTTTTTTAGTATTTTATATAGTATTATAATAATGATTGCTAGTATAAATAGGGTTAATGTGAGTACTATTAGAGGTTCCATTTGTTTATAAAAGATTTTATTTTTTCTATTAATGTATATAGATGTTTTCTTGAGATATTTAATTTTTTTGCTAAATTTGTTTTTGTTATATCTTCATATAAGATGAAATGGATTATTTTTTTCTCTATTTCTGATAATTTTGAGATTATTTGTTCTAGGAATATTTTTTCTTCTATTGGTAGCTCTAAATCTTTAATTTTTTTTGATTTTATTGAAGTTAGATCTATATTGTTTTTTTGGGGGATTGACAATATTTCTTGTACAGCATTTTCCGTTAAATTGAATTTTTCTGATATTTCCTTTATTGTTGCTGAAGGGTTTAGAAGGATATATTTTTGTATTTGATGATATAGTTTTCTTACTGTTTTAGGTATTTTAAGTATATCTTGGTTCATTATATAGTTTTTAATTTCTTTTTCTATGTAGCAAAGGAAATAAGAGGTTGGATCCTGATCTGATTCTTGGTAGTTATTTAGGGCTTTTATGATTGAGTAGTAGGCAATTTGTTTTAGATCATCTGAATCAAAAGTTTTATATTTATAAATCATTTTGTTTATGAATTTTTCAAAGTATGGTATTATTTGGATAGATATTATTCTATCTTTAATTTCTTTATTTGTTTCGTTTTTAAATTGTTTTATTATTTCTTTTAGTGAATTAGATTCGGTTTGGTTTTTAATTAATAAATCTATGTAAGTATCGTATATAACTAAGGTGGCTTTTTTGTGATTTTTGTTTTTCTTCATCCTAAGTAATAATTCTATTTTTAATTTATTGTTTCCTATTTAAGAGATAATCATATAGATTTAGTAATTTTTGAGCTTCTTGATTCCAATTATATTTTTCTAACACTATTTTTTTCCCGTTTTGACCTATTTTTCTAGCTTCTTGTATATTATTTGATAGATAATTTATAGCATCAGAAATTTCATCTACATTTAGAGGATCTACACATATACCACTATTATTTTTTTCTATAATTTCTTTGTATACAGGAAAATTTGATACTATTACTGGTAAACCTGCTGACATATATTCAAATATTTTTGTATTTTGTGAATTAATATGATTTTCTAAGGGTAGTAGTATAGATAATCCAGCTATTGATTGTTTAAATATTTTTTTTATTTCTTGGAGATTTAATATACCCATATATTGTATGTTTTTATTTTTTTTTATTATATTCATTAAGTTGTTTTGGGTTTTGAGGTTATCAAAACTTTCTGCAAGTATTAGTTTTGAGTTGGTTTTTATAATTGATTCTATTATTTGATAGATTCCTCTTATTGGGCTAACTAACCCAATATAACAGAATGTTTTTTCTTTTTCATTCCAGTTATGATCTATATCTATGAATTCCTCTATCAAAGGGTAATTGTTTATGTCGATAGAATCACATTTTATTTTAATGAATTTATCTCTTATGTAAGGTGTTGCTGCTATAACATAATCTACTTTTTTAGATAAAAAATTTTCAATTTTTTCTATTATTTTTGATAATGGTTTTCTTATAAATTTGGGAATATAGTGTTTACCAAGTATTTGTTTAGGTAGGTCTTCATGTGAATCATATATGATGATCGAGTTAGTTTGTTCTTTTAGTTTTATCATCCATGGTAATAATTCTGGATCATGGAAATGATAAACTTGGGCTTTTTGCTCAATAGCTTTTTTATAAGCTAAATAGGCATTTTTTGTCATTCTCTCTAATCTGTTTTTTGCTTTTGGTAAAGGGATTATTTTTATATTTTCTATTATTTCTTCTTTGGGGTGAGTAACAATAAAATATGTTTTATACTTTTGTGATAAGGTTTTTAATTCTTTATAAAAAATTCTTGTGTCAAATGATTTATGTACGGTGGAGATGTGGACTATTTTTATATTATTATTCATTTTTTAATTGCTATAGCTGCTGGGGTTGAGAATAGTCCAGGTATAGTTGTAGCTATTACTGCGTTCTTAGTTAAATCTATTACATCTACTTTTTTAGATATTTTGCATGATACGTACATTTTATATCCTTGTGGATCTATTCCCATAAATGTTGGTCCTTCACTAGTTTGTATATTTGCTATAATTCTACTTGTTAATACGTCTATTACACTTATGGTATTTGATCCTTCATTTGATACATAAACCCATTTTAGTGAGGGATGGACTACTATTTTGGATGGTTTATAACCTGTTTTAAATCTGCC
>CALFWH010000066.1 GCA_937927985.1 uncultured bacterium
TTTCAAATCTTTAGCTAGCCCTATTTCTGATCTCAAGTTTTCAGAAAATTGTTTATTAACCACATTATAATTTATTTTATCTAATACCAAAAATGAGCAAACCTTACCCAATTTATAATTATCATCTCCATGAATATCATTTTTAGAAAAATAACTAACAATAGCCACATTTTCTATATTATGTAAAAAATTTCTCAAAACCTTTTGATCTTTCCCTATATAAAATCAAAAAAATACAGGATAAAAAAAACTATTAGAGAACAAAGATTAATAGAAAAAATGAATATTCAAAAAATATTTATAAATAACCAGTTTATAAAAGTGCAAAGCGGAAAAATTTATTTAGATGATGCTGTAAAATGTGCTAAAAATTCCTTAAAGTTATGGAGCCAACAATCAACTTATAAAAAAGGACAGGTAATATTCTCAATAGAGGAAGAATTAGAAAACAGAAAAACTCAATTTATAGATGAATTAAAAAATTATAATTCTCTTAATCCAGAATTAGAACTAACAAAATCTATTGACAGACTAATACACTATGCAGGATGGGTAGATAAAATAAATATACTTAACAGTTATTCATTCATCAACATCACAGATTGCACAGGAGTGGTAGGTTGTATAATACCTTCCAATCCAATATTTCTATCCTTTATAACTCAGGTAATACCCGCAATAGTTACTGGCAATACCGTTATAACATTAATAAATACTTCATCTTTACCAATTTTAACATTTGCTCAATTACTAATAGATTGCGATTTACCATCAGGAGTAATAAATATTCTCTTTCAAGATAGTCTGGATGATTTAATAAAACATCCCGATATAAACTTAATAGATTATTTAGGTAAAGATCAAGAAATAATAAATAAAATTACAAAACTTCCAAAAAAAATTAATATACAAAATTTAGAATCTGGGGATTTTTTTGATGATGATAAATC
Source organism: uncultured bacterium (assembly GCA_937927985.1). GTDB lineage: Bacteria > DRYD01 > DRYD01 > DRYD01 > DRYD01 > DRYD01. Next base: position 951 of record CALFWH010000066.1, read on the forward strand.
GGAAGGTTTAGAATGGATAAAAAAATTTGTTGAATCAAAAACAATTTGCTTTCCTTTGTAACTATTTTGATAGGAGGAGAGAAAATGAATATTTGTCCTCAGTGTGGAAATCAATTACCACAGAATGCAAATATTTGTCCTTTTTGTGGTTTTGATTTAAGAATTAGTAAACAAAATCCTGTTTCTTCTCCATATTCCTATACTCCTGCTCAAGGTATACCTTCTCAAGCTGTACCTCCCACTCAACCATATCATCCACCTCCCGTAAATACTGCTTCCCAATCTCCTTCTTTTTCTTCTTATCCATCCATGGTTACTGAAGAAAAGGACACCTTTTTTTACTTAAGCATAGCAGGTTTAGTCTTAGGAGTAATTAATTTATGTTCATGGATTTTACCTATATGTGGATGCCCATTATCTCTAACAGGAGGAATAGTATCAGGTATTGGGCTTAAATCTAAAAACAAAACAATGGCTATTATAGGTATTTCCTTAAACGGAATTGGATTTATTTTATCAATACTTAACTCTATTTTTGGTTTTATTTTAGGTTTAGGAAGGCAATAAAGAATTGAAAATTAAAATGGGGTGTTTCCGCCCCATTTTTTCAAGCAACACTATTTTTTAGTCTTTATTTGAAAATTAAGCTTTACTTACTTCTCTTAGCATTTCATCCCATAAAGTATCTTTTGCAAATTGAGTTTGTTGATAAGAAGAAGATAAACCATAAGTAGGCATTTCAATTGATACTCCTGTAGCATTAGGATGAGCTGATGTATGGAATTCCTTTACTACGTATGAAGATAATGTTTTTTCTAATTCAAGAGCTTTTTGTTTTATATTTTCATCTATATCTAATGTTTGTAATATTTTAGCAAAATGTCCCAGATCTCTAAAAGATCCGTAGAATTTTTCAGTTTGTCTGATTGCGTTTTTTATTTTAGACCATGAAGCAGGGTTTTGAAGAATAGATTTTGCTAATTCATCGGTTTTTTGTGCTACTTCTTGAGCTTGATCTAAGTTTACTGCAGATAAGGTTTTGATAGAATGAGTAAAGTTTTCAGCTGCTTTTACTATCATCTTAGCAAAATCTTCTGGTTCTAAATCTAGATTAATAAGCATCATTTGTTGAGCTACCTTAAGTACATCTTTAAGAGTAGATGAGAATATTGTTCCGTAGGGCCACCCATCAGCTCCTTCAAGTTGTTCACTTGCAACCATGTACTTTGCTACATCTTTCAATTCATAACCTACTTCTGCCATTGCCATTAAGCAAGCATCCCATCCCAATACATCTATTTTTTTACCACCTATTTCAACTGCTTTTTGCAAAGCTTGTTTTATTTCCGATAGACTCATAAATTTATTAGAAGGGTAATCATCTTCTATTGCACCTTCCCATCCTGCCCCATGATCAGAAATAATCACTGTTACATAGCTTGCAGGGTACTTTTTAATTAGTTCTCCTATTTTTTGGCCCATAAACTCAGGATCAGCAGTATTAACATGGCCTAAATCCTCTAATTCAGGAGAATTTATCTTACCCTTCTGGTTGTCAGGTTGTAGATAAAATATTTTTGCTCCTTTCCATTGTTTACCATATTTACCTTGATCTGCTAAAACAACAACATGGGTATTTTTATCCGAACCAACTGTTTCTAGCTCATCTATGTCGTCAAATAAATAGCTATATAAATTATTATCACCTGCTGAATAAAGAAGTACTAACCATTTTTTCTTCTCTATTGATTCCCCTTCATTCCTATGAAAAACATCAGAATGATTATTAACTTTTGATTTATCATTTAATTTTTGATCGTTAACTTGATTTGTTTCATTAGTAACTCTGTAGACAAATGAACCATCTATTTTCTTTGTAGTATTAAACATTTTTATCCCCTCCCTGAACTTGTTTTTCAACTAGGATTTTAAAAAATTTTTCCTTAAAAATCCATTTAATTGTAAAAAAAATGTAAAAACAAGAAATTTTTTAATAAAGAATATAATGAAGGACAAAATTTTTTACAAAAGAATTTAAACTAAGACAAATATGCTTAAGGATAAAATTTTAGTATTAGGAATAGAAACGAGTTGTGATGAGACTTCAGTTAGTGTAGTTAAACTTGAAAATGGATCAATAGAGATTTTATCTAATGTTATTCTTTCACAGGATATTCATAAGATATTTGGGGGAGTTTATCCAGAACAAGCTTTTAGGAAGCATCAGGAAAATATGATAATAATCCTAAAAGAAGCTTTAAAGTCAATAGATATAAGAGAGATAGATTTAATAGGGGTTACTGCTTATCCAGGTTTAGTAGGGGCTTTAGCTTTAGGAGTAGCTACAGCTAAAACAATAGGAGCAATCCTAAACAAACCAGTAATCCCAGTTAATCACCTATGGGGTCATTTATTAGTAAATTTTACAAATTTACCTTTGGAATATAATTTACAAAATATAGTTGGTTTAGTAATCTCAGGGGGACATACTAATACTTACATTATTAAAAATTTAATACCTTTAAAAATAGAAAAAATATCAAGTACTCTTGATGACGCAGTGGGAGAATCTTTTGATAAAATAGCAAGAATTCTAAATTTAGGATTTCCTGGAGGTCCCATAATAGACAAATTAGCTTCAAACTATAAATCAAAAACATCAAGAAATATAAAACCATTATTTCCAGTGCCCAATCCAGAAAATTACAATTTCAGTTATAGTGGGCTAAAAACCGCAGTAAGCAGATATATAAAAAATAATCCCAATTTTAATTTAGAAGAGGTATGTTATCATTTTCAGTATTCTGCAATAAAACATATTATAAATAAGATTGAAAAAATAATACAGGATTTTGAAGCAAATTTTCTTTTAGTAGGAGGTGGAGTAGCTGCTAATTCCTTCTTAAGAGAAGAATTAGAAAACTTACAAAATAAGTATAAAATAGAGATATTGATTCCTAAACCTATTTTATGTACAGACAATGCAGCCATGATTGCAATAGCAGCTATTTTCCTATATCTAACTTACAAAAATATTCTCCAAACCTTTGATATTTACCCTACAGAAGAAGAAGGTAATCAAATATGGTACAGCACTAAATAATCCTTACTAAAAAAAATTCTTATTAAAAGAATTTTTATTAATGATTCACAGAATAAAAACAAAAAATAAAATTATTAGTCTATATTCTCTAAAATCGAAAGAATTAGATCAAATTTTTTTAGGTAATTTAAAAAACTCAACAAAATTAATTAAAAAAGTTTCTTTACTTTTGAAAGGTATCCAAGTAAAGTTTAAGGTTAAAGTTTTTTTTAGTAAATCAAAAGATTTTGT
>CALFWH010000067.1 GCA_937927985.1 uncultured bacterium
GAAATGATTTTAGGTAAAAATATAAAAATTTGTACTAGTGGTGCAGCTCCACTTTCAAAACATATTGCTAATGATTTTTTAAGTATAGGTTTAATTATTTACGAAGCTTATGGATTAACAGAAAATATATGTGTTTCATTCAATAGACCAAATAAGTTTAAAGTCGGAACAGTAGGTATTCCAATGCCATATTGTAGTGTTAAGTTATCTGATGAGAGTGAAATTATGATTTCTGGATATAATTTGTTTTCAGGATATTATAAAAATGAGGAAGCAACGAAGGAAATTTTTGATCAAGATAAAAAATGGATATATACAGGTGACATTGGAGAATTTGATTCAGAAGGTTTTTTAAAGATTATAGATAGAAAAAAAGAAATATTAATTACTTCTACTGGTAAAAATATTGCTCCTTCACATATTGAGAATTTATTAAAAACAAATCCTTTAATTAGCCAAGCAATGATTGTAGGTGACGGGAAAAGTTATATTTCTGCTTTGATTACAATAAATCCTATTGTTGCTATAAAAAAATTTCTAAACCAAATTACAGAACTTTCTAGAGACTTCTTAGAAAAAGTATTGAGAGGTGAGTTTCTAACAAATGAAGTCTATCAAATTTTGAGCAAAAATGAATATATATATAATGAAATTAACAATTTTATAAATAACGAAGTAAATAAGCAATTAAATCGAACAGAACAGATAAAAAAATTTGTAATTTTACCATTTGATTTTTCTATTGAAAGAAATGAAATAACACCTACATTAAAATTAAAAAGAAAAGTAATTTTAAGTAAATATTCTAACTACATAGAAGAACTTTATAAAAATTAAAAAATGAAAGACGTGTTTAGTATTTCGTTAAATCAATTAACGAAATCTTTCGCTGAAAGATTTGCGAATAAAATAGCTGTCACTGATGTTAATCGAAATATTCATTATACATATAGAGATTTATATCTATCGATATTAAAAATCAGTACTTTTTTATCAAAATATTTAGAATTTAAAGAAGATTTAATATATATAAATTCTAATTCGATAGAACATATCTTTCTATTTTTTGCTTGTTTAACGAATGGTTATCGATTTGTTCCTGTAAATCCAAAATTAAAAGAAAATGAGGTTATTTTAATGTTGAAACAAATCAAACCAAAAGTTCTCATTTATAGCGAAGTTTTCCAGGGTAACTTAAAAATTATACAGAAAGAATTAAATATTCAATATTTGTTTTCTGTAGAAGAATTAAGAAAAAGTATAGAATCTCAACGTAATCTAATTATTCCACAAAATAATCCATCTTTAGATGAAGATGTTTTAATTTTATTTACTTCAGGAACTACGGGGATTCCAAAACCAGCGAGAATACCAGTTAGAATGATTCTTTATAATGTTTTTCATACTGTAATGTATTGGCAATTAAATTCGAATGATTCAACTACAATACATACTCCAATGTTTCACGCTGGTGGCTTAAATGTTTTCACTACACCTTTACTTTTTATAGGAGGGAGATTGTATTTATTAGAACAATTTGTACCGGAAAAAATTTTTGAGTTGATCAATAATAAAAGTATTAATCTGTTTTTTGCGGTACCAACAATGTTTAAAATGATGATAGATTCTAAAGAATGGGAAAGAGTAGATTTAAAGGATATGAAGCTAATTATTTCTGGTGGCGCACCTTGTCCAGATTTTATTTTTAATGAGTTTTTAAAGAAAAAAGTTATTCTAAAACAAGGTTTTGGTATGACAGAAGTGGGTGTAAATTGTTTTTTTATATCTGACGTGGATGCAAAAAATAAAGTAGGGTGTGTAGGTAAACCAATGCTATTTTTAGAAGTCAATTTAGTTGATGAAAACAATAATTTAATAGAATCTGAAGGTACTGGAACAATGTGGTTTAAAGGACCTGTTGTTTTTAATGGTTATGAGGGTTATCCAACAGAACAGACTTTTAATAATTTATTAGGTTTTTGTTCTGGTGATATAGCTTATCGTGATAATGAGGGTTTTTATTGGATTAAAGGTAGAGTTAAAGATATAATCATAAGAGGTGGAGAGAATATATATCCAATAGAAATAGAAAAAGAAATACATAACTTAACTTGGATCAATGAATGTTCTTTGATAGGAATGCCAGATGAATTATGGGGTGAGATTCCTGTTTTGTGTGTATCTCTTCAAGCAAAACTTGATGAGTCTTTGATTGATAGCTTGTTTAAACATTTAAAAAATAAATTTGCTTCGTATAAATTACCTCATAAAATAATCGTTTTTGATGAATTACCAAAAAATTCTACAGGAAAAATTATAAAAAATGAGTTATTAAAAAAGATTAGTAATAATGAATTCATCAAAATTTTTCAATATAAATAAATTTAATATTTTTATGGAGAGGAAGTATGGATAAAGTATATATTATTACGGGTTGTAGAACTCCTATTGGTACATTTTTGGGTAGCTTATCAGATTTAAGTGCTGTGGAACTGTCTACTTTAACGATAAAGGAAGTAGTTAATCGTTTAGAATTAGATGTAAATATTGTTGATGAGGTTATAATTGGGAATGTTTTACAGGCAGGTTTAGGAATGAATACAGCACGGCAAGCATTAATTTATGGAGGTTTGCCAGATAAAATACCTGCATTTACTGTGAATAAAGTTTGTGGTTCAGGATTGAAATCAGTTATTTTAGCTGCACAGTCGATTATGTTAGGAGAAAATCAACTTGTTATTGCTGGTGGTAC
>CALFWH010000068.1 GCA_937927985.1 uncultured bacterium
TCTTTAATAAACATAGTTAACAAATATCTAAGCTTCTTAGAAGTAGATATACAATCAGAACAGATTATCAAGAATATACTTAACCAAATAAATCAAAACATACCAAAAATAACAGAAAAAATACTAGAAATCCTACTTAGTAGTAGTAAAATAATCTTAAACATAATTCTTGTTACAGTGCTTACATTCTACCACGTAAAAGATTACGAAAAAATAAAAAAATTTAAAATAAATATCATAAGTAAATTATTTTCCATAAAACCCCAATTAGTAGAAAAAACAACTTATGTGATAGAAAAAATTTTAAGAAAATTTTTACTAGGTCAGATATTTGCAGCAAGTTACATATTTTTATTTACTTTAATATCCTTAAAAATATTCAATGTAAAGCAGTATTTAATAGTAGCCACAATAGCAGGAATATTCGAATTAATTCCCTTCATAGGAGCATTCATAGCTTTTTTCATATCAATAATCTTCCTACTCAATAAAGGCTTTCTTTCTGTAATTTTATTCATAATCCTAGCCACAATAGCTTATCAAATTCTTGCCAAAATAATTTATCCTAATATAGTAGGAAAAATACTTAAAATATCAGTTATAAGTGTCCTATTATCAATTATAATAGGATTTAAACTATATGGAATATTCGGAATGTTTATAGCTGTCCCCTTAGCATCAATTATCAAAAACATAATAGAAGAAAATGAAGAGCCTTCTAATAAAATACACTAATAACCAAAGGCAAACCCAAAAATAAATAATTATCTACTGACTCTAAAAACCTATCTACCTTTACAAAATACTCCTGCTTTAAAAAACCAGATTTACCCATAGAACAATATAAAACGTTATCCCTATCAAAAACCTCATAAATCAAAAAATTTCTCTTCCTACAAATAAACTCAGTTTTATTCCTTAAATTCTTTATAAAAATTTTATTAATAAAAGGTAAAAAACTATTGGAAATATCAATCTTGTAAAGATTGTAAAATTCATGATTAAATTTGTACTTAAAATACACATTATTATCAAAAGTTTCTTTATAAACCATAAAAAATTCTTGATTATCAAGTAAAAAACTCCATTTCATTTTACCCATAAAATTAAAAGTTAAAAAACTTAAAAATCTGGATCCCCAGTCCTTAGAATCATTTTTAATTTTAACTAAAACTTCCTTAGAATTAAAATCCAAAACACTTCCCTCTTTGGTTAAATTATCTATACTTACAACAAAAAAATTTCTTATAAAAAACATTATCAATAAAGCCTATCTACAAGAGAATTTATAAAATTTTCTAGCAAAGAAATAAAAATTTTAGAAAATCCTGTTTTATCTAATATATTATTTAATAAATCTATCCTTCCAAAAATTTTGGCTTTTGAAAATGATTGCTCATAAATATAACTATTTTCCTTAATTTTAGATTTTACTAAAGCCAAAAAGTAAGAAGGATTTTTTGTCCAAATTCTTTTCCATTTATCAATCAATTCCTTATTTTTATTCACTAATAAAATTAATGGATAAGTAACTCTTCCGCTTAATATGTCGTTATTTGAATCCTTACTCAATAATCTGGAATCTTGTCTATAATCAAGTAAATCATCAATTATCTGAAAAGCAACCCCGTATTTACTAAATAAACTAAATAATTCTTCTGATAATTCCGATTTAAATTCCTCATTTAAAAATTCAGTTGCAAAATGATAAGCAATTTTAGCTATTCCCCCAAATAAAACTCCCGTTTTTAAAAACAAAATCTTAAAATAATCCTCTTCGCTTATTGATAAATTATATTTATTCTGATATTGTAAAACTTCACCCAAACACATATCTTTTAAACACTCTATTAAAACTTTACAATAGAAAGGAAAAACTCTATAAGCTTCATTAAGAGAAGAAATTATTAAGATATCACCAAATATTATTGCTCCATCTATCCCAAATTTTTTATGTATAGCTGGTTTACCTCTTCTTGTATTTGCACCATCCAATATATCATCATGCACTAAAGTGGCAGAATGAGCCATTTCAAATATAGCTCCTAATCTAAACAATTTATCCCAAGAATCTCTATTTAACCTCTTCCTATCTGTTACACAATCTTTAATCATCCCCAAAACCAAAATATAAAAAAATAAAGATCTCAACATCTTACCACCATAAACCATATATCCGTTTATTCTGTTTACTAACCAGTTCTCCTTACTAAAATTTGTTAAATTGTCAATATACCTTAAAGTATATTCTCTTAACCCTAAAACAAATTTAGTTAAATCTTGCTTATTATCTATTAAAACAAAATCGTTTAATTCTTTCAATTCCAAATCAGTTAGTTCATAACTGTAAATAACTTTATTATTCATATTCAATTAAATTTTCATAATACCATTTATTTTTCTATCTAAATCTAAATAAATCTGCTTTATTTTAGTTATCAAATCAGATAAACTTAGGTCATAAAACGATCTATCGAAATAATTCATAGGTAAAGTTTTTGGGAAATTAGAATTTATTTTTAATTCTACTATTCCTTGATTAATTTTATTTCCAACAACTATACATAGAGGTATTCCCAGTAATTCCCAATCCTTAAACTTAGTACCAGGAGATTCCTTTCGATCATCCCATAAAACTTCTATATTCTCACTTAATAAATCCTTATAAATTTTTTCTGAAATATTAAATTGTTTTTCATCGTCAATATTAACTGTAATGATATAGATAAAGAAAGGAGACGAATTAAATGTCCATGTTATAGAATTTTCAATTGAATAAGCTTCTATTATGGCAGAAATAATTCTTGAGACACCTATTCCATAACATCCCATAATAATAGGTTTAGTTTTACCATCTTTATCCGTAAAATAAGCTTCCAAAGGTTCACTATACTTGGTACCTAACTTAAATATATGTCCTAATTCCAAAGCAGGAAATAATTTATAATATCCCCTACACCTGTAACACAAATCACCATCAATTGCTTTAGAAATATCTGCAAATTCATCTATTAAAATATTTTCATAATCTACATCTTTATAGTGATAATCCTTTTCGTTAGCTCCAATTATGGCATTTTTTAAACCCAGTACAGAAAAATCCGCTATAATTTTTATTTTCTTTCTAAGATTTATTGGCCCAATAAAACCAGCAACACTACCCAGTTTTTCAAAATCCTCTTCTTTAGCTAATACAGGCTCACAACCTAAATACTTAGATAATTTAATCTCATTTATCTCTTTATCTCCTCTAACTAATACTAAAATATATTCATTACCCTCTTTATAAAGTACACTTTTTATAAAATCACTTTCTTTTTTACCAATTGATTTTACCAACTGGTCTATAGTTTTTAAATCTGGAGTATAAATCTTGTTTAGATTTTCCTTGGGAGTATAAGAGTATTGTATATTTCTAGAACCAATCTTAGCTACTTCCACACTTGCAGCATATCCACAATTAGGACATTTAACAAACTTATCTTCTCCTGCATCAGTTATAACCATAAATTCGTGAGAAACATCTCCACCTATAGGCCCAGAAAAAGCTTCTACAACTTCAACAGGTATAGATAATCTTTGGAATATTCTCATATAAGCATCATAAACATCTTGGTATGTTTTGTTCAGACATTCCCAAGAAGTATGAAAACTATATAAATCTTTCATTATGAATTCACGAGCTCTTATTAAACCACCCTTAGGTCTTATCTCATCTCTGAACTTAGTTTGTATCTGATATAAAAGCAAAGGTAAGTTTTTATAACTCTTAGCGTATTTGGAAACTATGTAAGTTATTATTTCTTCATGAGTAGTACCCAAAACCATTTTAGTGCCTTTTTTATCCTGAAATTTAAACATAACATCATCCATAGTTTGCCATCTACCAGTTTTTTCCCACAGATCAGATGGATGAATAGCTGGCATTAAAACTTCTAAAGCTCCTATTCTGTCCATTTCTTCTTCTATTATCTTCCATACTTTCTTAAGAACCCTAAAACCCAATGGTAAAAAATTATATATTCCCGCAGCTAACTGTAAAATATAACTTCCTCTTAAAAGCAAAGAATGACTTATATTATAAGCTTGGGAAGGTTTCTCTTTTGAAGTAAAAACAAAATAACTACTGTACTTCATTATGAATTAAAAATTGTTTCAAATTTTCTTATTCTTTTATTTTTTGATTCTAAAAACTTAGCTAAATCAAATCTTCTTGTTTTGGATATCTCTTTATTTTTCATATATAAGGCTCCAGTAGGACAAACCATTACACACTTACCACAACTTATACAAGTTTCTGAATCACCCCATTTATAATCTAAATCAATTGAAATTCTCATATTATTTCCCATTCCCTTTACATCTAATGTATGAGGTCCAGCATATTCATGACAAATCCTTACACATCTAAAACACAAAACACATCTATTATGATCTAAAACATAAATCTTATGACTATCATCTATCTGTATGTTTTCCCATTTATAATCAACTAAATTTTGTTTAATTTCAAATATTTTATATTTCCAATCTTGTAAAATACAATTACCATCTGCCAAACAAACATAACAAGGATGAGGACGTTCAGCAAAAAGAAATTCAGTTAAATATTTCCTATAAACCCTTATTTTTTCAGTATTTGTATAAACTCTCATTCCTTCAAAAGGTTTAGTTATACATGAAGAAACTGGTCTTCTAAAACCCTCTACTTCAACAATACACATCCTACAAGAACCAATAGGAGTAAGCCCATCTAAATGACAACTAACAGGAATATACTTACCTAGAGAAGAGATGATACTATATAAACTTTTTTCTTTATCCTCTTCATTTAAAACAACTTCCTGATCATCTATAAATATCTTCATATTGTACTCCTATAATTCCACTAATTGTAAATACTCTCCAATAGATTTAGAAAAAGTTTGCACGTTCAAAACATTTGGATTATTAGAGTAGTTATTTAAAACATATTCAATAGCTTTAGGAATATTTGAAATAATATCGGTAGGTAAAGTAGAAAAAGAAGTATTATTTTTTCTTGCTAATTGCCCTGCTAATCCATGTATAAAAACTGCGTTTTTAATTGCTTCTAAAATTGAATTTTCAATTTTTTTATTAACTGCAAAAAAGGAATTAGCTATAAAAGCAGAAATAATACCTGCTAATACATCTCCACTACCAGCCTTAGCTAATGACAAACCATTAGTTAAATTTATATACACATTGTCAACATTATCATAAAAGCATATAAAAGTAGGATTACCCTTAGAAACAATAATACTATTAGGTATTAAATTTGCTAATCTGGTAGAAGTATTTAGTCTATCTATATCATCATTAACCGATACTTTAACTTTGGAAGAAAATTTAGCAAAGAAATTGGATAACTCACCACTATGAGGTGTAAGGATAATCTTTTTAAGATTAGTTTTAAAATCATTTCTGTTATTTATAAAATAATCATAAAACATTGCTAAGCCAGTACCATCTATTACTAAAACCCCTTTAAAATTCATGAAAATATGCTTCATAATATTATAATTAACTTGATTATCTTCTATTCCATTACCAAACAATATAACATTCACTTTTGAATAGTATGAATTCAATAATTCTTCGTAATTGTTCTTATCGTAAAACTCAACTATTTCTTCGGTTACTTTAGAAGAGATGATATTGTGAATATTTTTATTTACCATTAAATAAATCATACCAGAATTAGATCTAAAAGCTGCTTTTGAAGCCAAAACTGGAGCACCAGTATATTTATAATTTCCACCTATAATCAAAACATTACCTAACTTAGTTTTATGATAATTAGGAGGAAAATAAAATAATGTACTAGCAACTTCAAAAGGAAGAATAACGTTAATATTAGGATTAAGCTTCTTCTCCGTGTAAGGTATAGAAATATTTGAAATTACCAACTTACCTATATACAGATAAGCAGGGTATAAAAATAATCCTAATTTAGGATAAGCAAAAGTAACAGTAACAGAAGCTCTTACAGCTTCAGTAGATAAAAACTTACCACTATCTATATCTATTCCACTTGGTACATCTACACTTATAACATTATAAGAAAACTTATTTATAACTTGAATTATTCTATCATAAAATTTTCCTAGATCACTTTTTACTCCAATTCCCACTAAAGCATCTATAACCAATGGATAAAATCCCAAATCTATCGTTAAATTTTGAATGAATTTATCTTGCTCTAATTCTTCTTGGTTTTCTTGATTTTCTTGTAAACTAACTATAGGTATCTTTAAATTTTTTATTATATTATATTGCAGTAAAGCGTCGGATTTTAGTTTAGAGGTCTTAGCGGCTAAATAAACTTTGACAGGTATATTTCTTAGAAACAGATGCCTTGCTATAGCCATTCCATCTCCGCCGTTATTTCCACTACCACATATTACAATAACCCCTTTTCTAGCTACATCTAGATAATTATTATGAATAACTTCTAATACAGATAAAGCAGCATTTTCCATTAAAACAACAGAAGGTAAACCTAAATTCTCTATTGTCTCTTTATCTATTTCTTGCATCTGTTTTCTTAACAATACTCTCATAATTCCTCTCCTAAATCCAATATAATTTACTACTTCTTCAAAAAAACTATAACCTCCTTTTTAATCAAAAAACTTTTTTATCACTATATATTCATTTGTTTTTTCATTAAATAGATAAATTCTTTGTTATCCTTAGTTTTTTTCATATACTCAATAATTTTTTGAGTAGCTTCTTCAGGTTCAAGTTTACTAATCAATCTTCTTAAGGTCCATATTACTTGCAAAGTTTCATTATTCAATAATAATTCTTCATGTCTTGTTCCTGATTTATTTATATCGATAGCTGGGAAAATTCTTTTCTCACTTAAAGATCTTGATAAATGTAGTTCCATATTTCCAGTACCTTTGAATTCTTCAAATATTACTTCATCCATTTTACTTCCTGTTTCAACTAGTACGGTAGCAACAATAGTTAGGCTTCCTCCATTTTCTATTTTTCTTGCAGCACCGAAGAATTTTTTAGGTCTGTAAATAGCAGAAGTATCTAATCCTCCAGAAAGAGTTCTTCCAGTAGGAGGAAGTACCAAATTACATGCCCTTGTTAACCTTGTTAAACTATCCATTATTATTAATACATCTTTACCTAATTCAACTAAACTTTTAGCTTTCTCAACAGCTAACTCTGTTACTTTTAAATGTTTCTCAGGTACCTCATCAAAAGTAGATTTAACAATTTCAGCTTTTATAGATCGAGAAATATCTGTTACTTCTTCAGGTCTCTCGTCAACCAATAAAGCAATAACATAAACTTCTGGATTATTTCTGTTTACTGCCTGAGCTATTTTTTTTAGTATAGTGGTTTTCCCAGCTCTTGGAGGTGCAACTATTAAAGATCTTTGGCCTTTACCTATCGGCGTAAAAAGATCTATTATTCTTAAAGATATATCATCAGGAATCTCTAAATTAAGCTTTTCATTAGGAAATATAGGTACTAACTTTTCAAAAGATTGTCTTTTTTGAATTTCATTAGGAGTCAAATTTGATATTTTAAATATTCTTTGAAGATTTCTATATTTTTCATTTTCTTTAGGTACTCTTGCCCATCCCTCAATAGTATCCCCAGTTCTTAAATTATATTTCTTAATAATATTCATTGAAACATAAACATCCTCAGCAGAAGGGGAATAAAAATCCTTTCTTAGAAAACCATAATTTTCAAGAATTTCTAATGTACCCTCCACTTTTTCAAATCCCGTTATCTTAGCCTCATATTCGAGTATACTTTTAATAATTTCTTCTTTTGATAATTTAGAATTAATTTTTAAACCAATAGCTTTGGAAATTTCAATTAACTCTTCCTTACTAAGAAGGAAAAGATTTAAAGATAAATCAATATCGTTTTGTAACTCTTTTATATCCTTCATAACCTTTACTCCCACACAATTTTTTGTAGAAATTTATTATATTTTATTACCCAAATATTAAAAATCAAAAAAACAATAAAAACTAAAATAAATAAATATGATCCCAAAACACTACCAATACTTTCTTGTCTTAAAAAGGGCAAAAACATAAATCCAAACCCCACGAATAAATTAAGTATACCCGTAAAATAAAAATTTTTTAACAACCACGTTAAAACAGCATAAATATACAAAATCATAAAATAAACTAAAATTAACATCAAAAAACTTAGTTTATCCATAAATAGGTTAAAAAAAATAGAGAAAATCAAGCTGAAAATAAAAAAAACTAATCCTACCACAATAACCTTAGACCAAATGAATAAATTTACGTTATCTGTTATCAAAACTGTTTTTTTTATTTTTTCTCTGGTTATTTCAGAAGAAATAAAGGATAAAAAACTCCACATAGAAATATTAAATAACAAACTAAAAATTAAATTATCTTGATTTATCAAATTTTGCACACTTACTTTTAACGGATCAATCTTTTCTTTATAAAAAAAGAAAACCTTATACAAAAATAAATTAACTAAAGGAACAAATTTTAAATAATTAGGTGAACTAACTTTTATATCCACTATCCAATAATTATTATAATCTTCTATTTTGATAACAATATGAGGATCTCTGTAATCCAAAATTAAATTTTTATTTGAATACAATAATAAATAATTTTCGACTTTTTCTTTTATATCATCGGGAGCTATTACACTAATTCTTACTTTTGACTTTGATACATAACCTAGCAAAAAATAGAAAACCACCAAACTTATCATAAAGAAAAAAATAAACCTAGATCTAAATATAAGCATTAAATCTTTGTAAACAAGAGAAAAAAATTGAGGGTTTTTCATTGAAGGTATTGTTCAGCTATTAAATTTACAATATTTTCTTTTTTGGGAGCTTCTTTAAGGTAAATCTTTACTTTATCATTATAGATTTCCTCTAAAGCTCTTTCATAAGGTTTGTTTAATTTATAATTCATAGCCATAAGTATTTTGTTTTCTATAATTTTCTTAGCTCTTAAAACAGCTGCGTTTATAAGTATAAACTTGGAATTCAGTGGAGTTTTTTTAAGTAACTCATCATTAGGTGGATAAAATTCTACCATATTCGTTTTTCCTATTAAGCAAGGATATTTACTATTCCGCTTCCTTGCTAGCGGTTATACTTAGGGATCTTACTTTAGAACTTTTTTTTTGCACATTAATAATTTCCATTACTTCCTTTACACAGCTATCCAAATCATCGTTAACTACTATGTAATCATAAGCATTTATGTAGTTTATCTCGGTTAAGGAAGTAATAATTCTTGTTTTTATCTGTTCTAAAACCTCGGTATTTCTTTTGTATAATCTGTTTAATAATTCTTTGCCATTAGGAGGGATTATATATATTAGAGTAGTTAAATTAGGTAACTTACTCTTTACTTGTATAGCTCCTTTGACGTCTATATCAAGTATTATATCTATGTTTTGTTCTATTTTTTTTAGAGTAATTTCTTTTGGGGTCCCATAAAAGTGATCATTAACAATTGCCCATTCTAAAAATTCATCTCTTAATATCATTTTTTTAAAACTTTCTTTGTCTATAAAATAATAATCAATTCCTTCTCGTTCATTGATTCTTTTTTCTCTGGTAGTATAGGACACTGAAAAATACATATCTGGTTTATTTTTAAGTATCTCCTTTATTATGGTACCTTTACCTACTCCTGAAAATCCAGAAATTACAAATATATGTCCTTTATTTGTTATTTTAAAATTAAAAGTTTGGAAGAAAGAAATTATTTCTTGCATAGTGAAGCTATATGGAATTTGAGCTCCAGCGGCAGGACTCGAACCTGCGACCCGGTGCTTAACAGGCACCTGCTCTACCACCTGAGCTACGCTGGATTACTACGTTAATAATTCTACAAAAAACCTCTCTATCCTCTTTTTTATCTTTTAAAATTTTATGAATTTTTAGCTCTTATTTTTTCTTGCAAAACCATACATCCATGCATTAAAGCTTCTGGACGTGGAGGACAACCAGGTACATAAACATCCACAGGTACTATAACATCAGCTCCTGGTAAAACTGAATAACACTGATAAACATAAGGCCCCCCCCTTATAGTACAAGTACCCATTGCTATAACATATTTAGGATGAGGCATCTGCTCATATAAAACTCTTACTCTTGGAGCCATCTTCCAAGTTATAGTGCCAGCTAATATCATCAAATCAGCTTGTCTTGGAGAAGCTCTAAAAGGCATTCCAAATCTCTCAAAATCAAATCTAGAAGCCCCAGTAGCCATCATCTCTATTGCACAACAAGCTAACCCAAATAACAAATACCATAATGAACTAGCTCTTGACCACTTCAAAATATCATCCACTTTTGTCAATATCAACTGTCCCCCAGGCAAAGATTCCAAATACACAGGAACTTTATCCTTTATAGAAAACTCCTTTAAACTAGGTAATCTTTTTAATTTAGGTAAAACTTCATAACCACTTGCAGGTATCGGTAAATCAGACCTATTCATTTCAGGACCAATAAATTTTTTAATATCCAAAATATTTCACCTCCACTTCAAAGCATCTCTGAGCATAGCATAATAAAGCCCCACAATTAATAAAACTACAAAAATTAACATTTCTATTAAAGTTACCCATCCTATATCCTTCAAAGTTATCACCCATGGAATAAAAAATAATACTTCTATATCAAAAATAACAAATAAAATTGCATACATATAATAATGTATGTTATACTGAAATCTTGCAGGTATAGGATTAACTTCTCCACACTCATAAGGGAAATTCCTTATTTTTTTAAAAAACTCTAATTCCTTATTTTTTTCCTCCCAATCCCTAGGAGAAATAATTAAAGGTATGATAATATTAACTACAGAAAATATCAAAGCTACCAAAACAGCAAAAAATATAAAAAAATAACTTAAATTCATCTCTACTAACATTAATACCACTCCTTATCTACTTCTTGCTTCTAATTTTACGCTTACTACCTTTAATACATTATTTGAATAAAAGGTTACTTTTATAGTTTCTCCGGGTTTTTTAGATTCTATAATATTATTGAATTTAGCAACACTATCTACTATTTTATCATCAAGTTTAATTATTATATCTCCTGTTTGAAGTCCATATTTATCAGCTGGTCCATCAGGAATAACAGATTTTATATATATTCCATAGTTTACAGGTAAGGAATACTTTTCAGCTAATTGAGGAGTAATTTCGATTGGTTGTATACCTAACCAAGATCTCTGAGGCACTAAAACTCTTCCTTTTAAAATATCGTTTGCAACGTACCTTGCTCTATTTGAAGTTATAGCAAATCCCATTCCTTCAGCACCACTTCTACCTCTATAAACCAATGTATTTATACCTATTACTTGCCCATTTAAATTTATTAAAGGTCCCCCAGAATTACCTCTATTTATAGCAGCATCAGTTTGTATGAGATTTTCATATATTCTATTGTCTGCTTTTATATTTCTATTTAAGCCACTTACTATACCTATAGTAGCTGTCCATCCAAAATTTAGAGGATTACCAATAGCAATAACAGTTTGCCCCATTCTTAAACTAGAAGCATCACCGAAATCAGCAGGTACTATATTCAAATTAGATGGATCAACTTTTAAAACTGCAATGTCATATTGATCAGAATAATCTATTAATATACCCACCTTTTTCTTACCATCAAAAAAAGTAATATTTATAGTTTCTGCATCTTTTATAACATGAGCATTAGTAATGATGTGTCCTTCTTTGGTAAAAACTACTCCCGATCCCAATTCTCGAGGTTTACCTTCATTAGACCAAGCATCTATTCTAACAACAGATTTTTTTATTTTTTCTATAGCATTTATAACTTTTTCTTCATATTCTGAAGTAGATTTTGTAGAGTGAGTAATAATATATAACTGTTGGATAACTATTATAGTTAATAGGAAGATAGTAATTGATGTATATATCATTTTGATATGGAGGCGACGCCGGGATTCGAACCCGGGAATGGAGGCTTTGCAGGCCCCTGCCTTGCCACTTGGCTACGTCGCCACATATATTTATTAATACTACATTTTTACAACAGTTCCTATTATACTTGCTATAGGTAAAAATACTGCAAATAAAATCAACCCTACCACTAAACCCAAAAAAACAACTAAAAAAGGTTCAAAAAGAGATAATAATCTGTCAATTCGAGCTCTTATTTCAAATTCTAGATTTTCGCACAATTTTGTTAACATTCTATCTAATTCACCTGTTTCCTCTCCTGTTTTTACCATATCGATAAAAAAAGGAGAAAAAAATTTACTTTTATGTAAAGCAACACTCAAATAATCTCCTTCTTTTAAA
>CALFWH010000069.1 GCA_937927985.1 uncultured bacterium
TTAATACTAGAAAATACAGTGTCAAAGTTATAAACAAATATCTGAAAGCTAAGTAAAAAATACTCATCAAAATTAAAAAATATTCATTAAAAATGACCATATTAATAAAAAGGAAATTTTTTTGAAATAATATAAACTAAAATATAATGAAGTGTATTCACTGTGATAATTTTGTACCTGAAAAGTTAGAATTTTGTCCCTTTTGTGGTAATAAATTAGAAAACAAATCATTAGAGAACAAATCAGAAGATGAATCAAATACCCAACTAAATACCGATTCAAATGTAGAAGAAAATGTACAAATTAGTAAAAATAAAAAATCTTATTGGTATGAATTTTCTGTTGAATTTATAAAAAATAATACCAAAGACATAATAATAATTAGTTTAATGAATAATCCAATTGCATTTATACTTTCTTTAGGTTTAGTTTCTTTTTGGTATAATGCTTATTTATACCAATTTGCTATTGCTTATGAAAAAAACGAAAAAGTAATAAATTTTAATTACAAGAATACTTTCATGCCCGGAGTTAAATTATCCTTAGTTTCATTTTTAAACTTTACTCCTTTTTTAATCATAATATTGATAATAACTGCAATATTCATTTTTATAAGCTATAATTTAAACAGAGATCCAATCTACATTATATTTTGGACTATAAGTTATATAACGTTATTATCAGCAATAATCATATCCTCACTTTTTGGAATAATTTTAAGAAATTTAACTATAATAGAATTGCTAAATTATCCTTATCAAGAATGGTTAAATTTTAAACATTCAAAGAACCTGGAGATATTTGTTAAAGTATATAAGCTTTTTTTTAAAAATATTAAATTAGTTATAGTAGTTTTCATCTTATTCTTAATAATCTGGTATGGAGTTTTAAGTGTAGTTAATATTCTTTGTTATTGCACCTGTGGTTTAATAATGATACTATATATTTTACCTTTTTTAGTATTAGATATATTGTTTTTAGGTTACTTGTTAGATGAATTTAAAAAAAATGAGCTTAATAAAAAAGGTAATTGAGATTTAATGTTTAATTTAATGATAAAAAAACATATATATGAGGTAAAAATATGGATAGAGTAGATATAATAGAAAAAGGTAAGTTATTGATAGATTGGGCTTCTAAAGAGATGCCTGTTTTAAAGATAATAAGAGATAGTTTTATTAATACTAAACCTCTTGCAGGACTTAAAATAGGAGCATGTTTACATATAACTTCTGAAACTGCAAATCTAGTTTTACTTCTTAGAGATGCAGGAGCTAAAGTATTTCTAACAGCCTCTAATCCTCTATCCACCAATGATGAAATTGTTACCTATTTAAAAAATTATGAATCAATAGAAGTAAATTCCAAACAAGGAGAAACAACCCAAGAATATTATGAAAACATAAAAAGGGTTATTGAAAATCAACCAGATTTAATAATAGATGATGGAGGAGATCTTATATCAACTATATGCACTGAATATAAAACTATAGCTTCCAAAGTAATAGGGGGTTGTGAAGAAACAACTACAGGAGTAATAAGAATAAATAATCTATATAAACAAGGTAAGCTTTTATTCCCAGTGATAGCAGTCAATAATGCCAGAACTAAACACATGTTTGATAATAGATATGGTACTGGTCAAAGCACCATAGATGGTATTTTGAGAGCAACTAATGTACTATTAGCAGGTAAAACTTGTGTAGTAGCAGGATATGGATGGTGTGGCAAAGGAGTAGCCCAAAAACTAAAAGCAATGGGTTCCAAAGTAATAGTAACTGAAGTAGATCCAATAAAAGCTTTAGAAGCAGTAATGGATGGTTTTGAAGTTAAAACAATGGAAGAAGCAAGCTCAATAGCAGATATCTTTATAACAGTTACAGGTAATATAAAAGTTATAACCGACAAGCACTTAAAAAAAATGAAAGATGGAGCAATATTAGCCAATTCAGGACATTTTAATGTAGAAATAGATGTAGACTACCTAGAAAAGACTAAAATTTCAAAAAGAAAAATAAGAGAAAACTTAGAAGAATACATAATGCCAGACGGAAAACACTTTTATTTAATAGCCGAAGGAAGATTAGCTAACTTGGTAGCAGCAGAAGGTCACCCAGCAACAGTAATGGATATGAGTTTTGCTAATCAAGCTTTATGCTTAGAATTTTTTGCAAAAAATAAATCAAAACTTAAGCCTGGAGTTTACGATGTACTCACAGAAATAGATAAAAAAGTAGCTTACTATAAATTATCATCAATGAAGATAAAAATAGATGAATTAACAGAAGAGCAACAAAAATACCTAGAAAGTTGGAATTTAGGTACTTAAATTGAACTTAAATAAGTAGAAAGGAGAAAGAAAAATGAAAAATTATCTCTTTACTTCAGAATCAGTAACAGAAGGACATCCAGATAAATTAGCAGATAAAATATCAGATGCAATTTTAGATTCCTATCTAAAAGAAGATAGAAATAAAAATCTTAAACTAAAAGAATTCTCAAAAGTAGCAGTTGAAACAATTGTTTTTACAGGAGGATGTTTATTAGTAGGTCAAATAACTTCTAAATCCTTTGTTAACATTCCTCAAATAGTAAGGAATACAATAAGAGATATAGGTTACAATTTAGAATGGGGTTATGATCCTGAATATATAGCAGTAATAACTTCAATAGATCCCCAATCTCCAGATATAGCTATGGGCGTAAATAATCCTATTGATAGCGAAAATGAGGAAGATTTAGGAGCAGGAGATCAAGGAATAATGTTCGGTTTTGCTACAAATGAAACAAAATGTGCCATGCCTACACCAATACTATTAGCTCATAGATTAGCACAAAACCTAACCTATGAAAGGAAAAATAAAATTTTAGATTATTTAGGTCCAGATGGAAAAACCCAAGTCACAATCTATTATGAAAACTCTAAACCTAAATATATAAAAGATATAGTAGTGTCTACACAACATAAAGATAACGTTTCTTCAGAAAAAATAAAAAAAGATATAACAGAATATGTTATTATTCCTACAGTAAAAGAATTCATTGAGTTTAACGAGCTAAATCCAGATTTTTATAATGAAAAAATTACAACCATACACATTAATCCAACTGGCAGATTTGTAATAGGAGGTCCAAGAGCAGACAGTGGTTTAACAGGAAGAAAGGTAATTGTAGATACTTATGGTGGTTTTTCACATGGGGGAGGATCTTTCTCAGGTAAAGATCCTACTAAAGTAGACCGCTCAGCTACCTATATGGCAAGATATATCGCTAAAAATTTAGTAATATCAGGAATAGCAGACAAAGTAGAAGTTCAGTTAGCTTATGTAATAGGAGAAAAAAAACCAGTATCAGTTTATATAAATACTTTTAATACTGGTAAAATAGACGATTCTATTATAGCTAAATTAGTAGAAGAAATATTTGATTTAACTCCTACAGGAATTATTAAAAAATTTGACCTTTTCAATATAGAATATTATAATTTGGCAGCTTATGGACATTTTGGAAGAGATGATATAAAATTACCTTGGGAAAAAACAGATTTAGCAGAGAAAATTAAAGAGAAAGTAAATATTAAAACAAAAAACGCTTAGTAATGAAGAACTTATTAATAGAGATAGGAGTAGAAGATTTACCTGCTTCAAAATGTAAAGATATTTTAATACAACTAAAAGAAAATCTACCCAGAATCCTAAAAGAATATAGACTAGAGTATAAAAGTATAGATTATTATTTAACGCTAAGGAGAATAGCTTTTAAAATAAACAATATAAGTGAATATCAGATAGGAGAAAAAATAGAGAAAAGAGGGCCACCAGTTAGCCTAGCTTTTGATAATTCAGGTAATCCTACAGTACAACTAATAGGTTTCCTTAAAAATAATAATGCTTCACTACAAGATATACAAGTAAAAAAAATTCAAGATAAAGAATATGTCTTTATACTAATTGAAAAAGAATCCAAGAATATAAGAGAAGTAATACAAGAGATGATAATTAAAATTATCAAAAGCTTTCGTTTCGAAAAAACAATGTACTGGATATCTAAGGATTTCACATTCATTAGACCAATAAGGTGGATCGCTTGCTTACTAGATAATGATCCAATAGAAATAGAATATTACAAAACAGAAAAATTCTCTTATAAATCTTCAAATTACACTATAGGTCATAGAATATTTAATCCTAAAAAAATAAGGATAAAATCTGCAGACTCTTACACAGAATTACTAAGAGAATCAATGGTTATTCCAGAACCCAAAATAAGAGAAAATTTAATAAAAGATAGTATATCAAAAGTAGAATTAGAAACAGGATTAAAAACCAAAATATCTGACAATTTTATAGAAGAATTAGTATACATGTATGAATATCCAGTAGCATTTTTATCAGAATATGATGAAAATTACAAAAGTTTACCACCAGAGATAATTATTACAGTACTTCAAAAACAACAAAGATTCATACCTTTACACGAAAATGATATTTTATCAAATAAATTCTTAGTTTTTAAAGAGGGAGAAGTTACAGATATTGAAGTTAACAAATACAATTATAAAAAAGTTGTAGAAGCAAGATTAGAAGATGCAATTCATTTATATAGAGAAGATAGAAAAGTTCTATTAGCAAGTAGAATACCAAAATTAAAAGAAATATTGTATCACGAAAAATTAGGAAGTTTATATGATAAGACAATAAGAGTAAAAGCAATAACAGAATATATTTGTCAGTTATTAAATGTGGATTCACAGATATTAGATTTTGCTCTAAAGGCAGCTACTTTATGTAAAGCTGATAGAACAACTAAAATAGTTTTCGAATATCCTAATTTACAAGGAATTATAGGTAGATATTTAGCTATAGAACAAGGAGAAAATGAAATAGTAGCAAATGCAATCTATGAACACTATTTACCTGAAACACCCGAAGATAAAAGATATCCTTCTCGTTATGAAGGAATAATTTTAGCCATAGCAGACAGAATAGATACAATAGTTTCTCTTATAGCAGTAGGTAATCAAATAAAAGGATCCACAGACATACTAGGATTAAGAAGAACATTATCAACCTTAACCAACATATTACACAACTTTAAAATACCATTAAATCTAGAAGAATTAATAAGTTTTAGCTATTCAATTCTAGAAGATAAAAA
>CALFWH010000070.1 GCA_937927985.1 uncultured bacterium
TTAGAAAAAAGGATTTTATAGTAAGTAGAAGACATAATAGCAAATTGAAGTAAATAATCTGGTTTACATTCAGAATTAGCACCACTATCTATGAGGAATAATGGAGGGTTACTAAAAGGTAAAATTGTAAGTAAAGCTGGCCTTTTGACATTATTTATTCTTCCTATTTTTAAAACTGATCCTTCTAAAAAAGCACCAGTATTACCAGCATATACTACAGCATCTATTTGCCCATTTTTTAAAAAAGTAAAAATCTTCGTTAAAGTATTATCCTCATCCTTAAGAAAATTAAAAAATTTATCTTCCATACTGATATAACTAGAACAACTAATGAAATTTATCCTATCTTTCCATAAACCTTTTCTAATAAAATTTCTTATTTTACTTCTCCTTGGATAAAAATTATGTATCTCCTTTATTAAGGAATAAATATCAACTGAGTTATGGTAAGTAGCTACTATTTGGATGTCTTTATTAATCATTATAGTATTTAATATACCTTCTAATATAGCTAGAGGAGCATTATCTCCACCCATTAAATCAATACCAATCCTAACCATAACAACTCCCCTATGTTGGATACAAAACATTATATAAATTATTAATGAAATAAATAGGACTATATTTACTCATAACAGTTTTAGTATTGTTTTTTATATTATTAATCATTTCTTGATTATTAAGGACTTCAATAACTTTATTTGCAAAATAATCTTCTTCTTCCTTTTCAATTAAAATACCATCTTTATAATTATGTATAATTTGATCAAAAGGCGGTACATTTAAGGTAAATACTAAAGCTCCACTAATAATAGCTTCCAAAACAACTAAACCTAATGTTTCTGTCTTAGAGGCAAATAGAAAAGCTTTACAATTCTTATATAACGTCAAAATCTCTTCTTGATTCAAGTAACCTAAAAAATGAACCTTATTCTGTATATTTTTCTGTTTACAATACGAAATTAAATTTTGTTTTTCTGGTCCATCTCCTACAATATACAAATCAAAATTCAAACCTTTTTCCAAAATTCTTTTAAAAACATTAATTAAGAAATATAAATTTTTTTCTTTTCCTAGTCTTCCAACATATAAAAAATAATCATTATTCATAAAATTATCGTTATCAATCTTAAGAGTACTTTTGGTAAAAAAAATTTCGTTTAAAGGAATAGGATTTACTATTATTTCCTTATTAATCTTAAATTTCTGGTAAATATTACTTTTCACATATTCATTAGAAACCATTATATAGTCCACTTTTAATAATGTTTGTTTTTCAAGTATGTTCAGAATTTTTTCTGATATGAAATAAGGTAAAGGTATATAATGTAGATAGTATTGCCAAAAAGTATGATAATACATTACCTTTGTCACTCTTTTTTTTAATTCTTTATTTAAAAGTTTATAAACTTTATAACCAACTATAAAGCTATTCATGATATTGTGAAAGAGAAATATGATTGAAGAGAAATTTCGAATCTCGTTTCCAATTATGTTATATAGATTTTTTGTATTGAATAAATTTATAAATCTATCTTCTTTGTTGAAAATGAATTCAAAAGAAGGTATCCTTATGGTTTTTATACCTTTGTAATCTTCTATTTTAATATCCTTATCTTCAGTATAAGAAGGACAAACAATAATATTTTTCATTCCATTTTTTGAAAGAGAATTAGCAATAGATTCTATAGCAATTGTTACACCGTTAATTCTAGGGTAAAAGCAATCAGAAAAATGTATTACTATGATTTCACTTATCTGCCCCATCTTCTTTCACGTCTTTGGTAATCTTTTATAGCTTGTATTAAATCATCTATTTCAAAATCAGGCCACATTTTAGGAGAAAAATATAATTCTGTATAAGCTAATTGAAATAAAACAAAATTACTTATTCTATATTCACCACCAGTTCTTATTAATAAATCGGGAGAATCCACCATTAAAAACGATTTTAACAATTCGTAACTAATTTCTTGGCTTTTGTATCCCCTTTCTACTATTTGTTTTATAGCTTGTAATATATCGTATTGCCCAGAATAATTTATCATAACATTAACAGTCATTTTTTGGCAATTTTTACTACTTTCTTCCACTTTTTCAAACGCCCCAATTAATTCCTGGGGCATCCCTGTTTTATCACCTATTATTCTTATTTTTATATCTTCTTCTATTATTCTACTAATTTCTTTGTAAGAATAGAAAAGCATTAATTTAAATAGAAAATTAACTTCATTAGAGCTTCTTTTCCAATTTTCTTTTGAAAAAGTAAAAAAAGATAATTCCTTTATTCCTAAGTCTTTACAAAAAAATATAATATTTTTAAAATTAGTAAATCCTTTTTTATGCCCAACATAAGACGGTAGATTTTTGCTTTTAGACCATCTTCTATTACCATCCATTATAAAAGCAATATGATTAGGCAATCTATTTAAATCAATTCCTTGTAATTTTTTAATATCTATCATATCTTTAACAATACTAAAATACTAGTACCTTCCTGGCTCGTCTCTATCCAAATAGAATCACTTAATTTTAAACATATAGTAAACCCAAAACCTAAAGAATCCTCTAAACTAGAGTAATTAGATAATATCATATATGGAATTTTATCTAAATTTATACCTTTGCCTTTATCTTTAAATAACATATAAAATTCATTATCTGTAAAATAACTATAAAAATCTCCGCCAAGTGCATGTTTAATCATATTCGTAGAAAATTCAGTAAAAACCAATAGTATATTATAAACATTAATTTTATCTTTTATTTTTTCAATTTTTTGGGAAATAAAATTTTGCAATTCATGTCTAACATCATAAACATCCTTTTCACTGGTAATACTGGCGTTTTTTGAAGCAGTTGATTTTGATCTTACTTTATCAACAATTTGCCAAAAGTCATTTTTTTCCAATAAAACCATCTTACCATTAGTAAAATTTAATAACATTTCTTTTATTACATTTTTTTCCATATTTTATAAACTAGCGTAATTTTGTCTAATGTTCTCAAGATAATTTTTTAAGAATAAATTTAACAACCCTTCAGGATAAGAAAAATTGAAAAATGTAACTACGTATATATCATCTTCTT
>CALFWH010000071.1 GCA_937927985.1 uncultured bacterium
CTGGAAATAAAACTTCTATCTATTTTTACAATACTTATAGGAAGATTAATAAGAGAGGAGAGAGAGGAATAACCTACTCCAAAATCATCTATACAAATTTTTATACCGATATCTATTAGATTCTGTGCAATACTTAAAAATCTATCCCAATTTCTTATTACTAATCCTTCTGTTATCTCAATATTAAGTAAAGAAGGATTGAATTTATTATGATTAAGAATCTTAATTAAATCATCAAAATACAAAGGATTTTCAAATTCTTTAGCAGATACGTTAACAAATAATTCTTTATTAAGTTTTAAAGTTTGCAAAGTTGCCATATCCAAAACCATTTTACCAATAGGTACAATAAGATTAGATTCCTCAGCTAAAGGGATAAAATCTAAAGGGGGAATCATTTTACCATCCTCAAACCATCTAATTAAAGCTTCCAAACCCACTATTAACCCTTTCTGTATTATTTGTTTTATTACAACTTCTTGATTAGAAGTATCTTCTATGTTTTGTATGTCTATAATGGGATGATAAAAAACAGTAAAACTTCTATTTTTTATAGCTTGATTTATTTTATTTATCATTATAAATCTTTGCTTAAATTTTTTTGCTAGGTCCTGAGAATAAAACTCAAAGCGATTTTTACCTGCTTCTTTAGATTTATACATTGCTATATCTGCAAATTTTATTAATTCCTCTATATTTTGTGAATCATCAGGATAAATAGAAATACCTAAACTAAAAGTAATTTCAATTTCTATACCTTCAACAACAATATTTTTAGAGGAATCAATAATTTTATTGCAAACAATTTGGATATCTTCAATTTTAGCTACATCGTCTAGGATAATTAAAAATTCGTCACCTGCCATTCTACCTATTATATCCCCAGGCCTTAGACTATATTTAACTCTTTCAGCTACTATCTTTAAGACATTATCTGCAAAAGTATGCCCGTAATTATCGTTTATATCCTTAAAATTATCTATATCCATAAATATAAATGCTAATTTCCTATTATGTCTTGAAGCTTGTATAGCCAACTGTACTGCTTGCTCAGTCAAATATCTCCTATTAGGTAAACCAGTTAAAGGATCATGTAATGATAAATATTCAAACTTTTCCTTTAACTCAATAAAATCAGTTACATCACTTATAACAATTAAAACATTGCTGTTATCTATTTTAGAAAAAACTAAATGTAAGTTCCTTTTTAAGTAAAATTTTTCCTCGTTATTATCAATTTTTATATCAATTAGCACATTTTTGTAACCACCAACTCTGTAAACATAATCTACATTGTATTTAACCATATTCAATTTATCAGGAGGTAAAATTTCATAAAAAGAAACTCCTTCTTTAATACCCATAATTCTACAAACTTGAGAAGTAATCTCACTTTGTTTATACTTTAAAATTTTTAAATTATGAGGATCAACTACGATAATCCCTTGGGGAATAGAATTCAAAAGATTAGTTAAAAATTTATCCCTAGAACTTAATTCTTCAATTAAACTCCATTCATAACTAATATCAAAACAAGTAACAAAAATATATTCATTATCAAGATGTATTATAGCTTTTATTTTCTTAAAACCTAATGAATGAAAATACTCAATAATTCTAAGAGTAAAACATTTATTACGTAATTTCGAAACTCTACAATAAAAAATATTTACTAAGATATTTGATAAAATGGTTTTATTGAAAAACTCTGGATTTGATAAGAATTCATCTTTACTAACCCAAAATACTTCTTTAGTATTACCCATTATATCAACTAGTTTAAGATCTTTTAGCCTAATTTTAAATATTACAACTGCGCTATTTTCATAAAATTTTCTAATAAAACTTTCTTTTTCCAAATTTTCTTCCATCTTAACACTTTACCTTAATTAACGAATTTATTTTTGAAGACATATTGTAAGATTCCACCTTTTTTATAGTATTCAATTTCCACATAGGAATCTAATCTAACAATAACTTCAAATTCTTTTAAAATTATTGAATCTTTGTAAACTTTAACTTTAAGTATTTTCTTTGGGTGTAAATCAGAAATACCATAAATATCAAAGTAACAATTAGCTATATCTAAAGATAGTAGATCATTATAATCTTGAGGGTTTTTGAATTGTAGAGGTAAAACTCCCATACCTACTAAATTACTTCTATGTATTCTTTCAAAGCTTTGAGCTATTACTGCTTTTATACCAAGTAATCTTGTACCTTTAGCAGCCCAATCTCTGGAAGATCCCGAACCATATTCCTTACCAGCTATAACAATCAGCGTTACTCTCTGGTTTTTATATTCCATAGCCGCATCATAAACACTCATTAATTTTCCATCTTTTATAGTAAAGCCACCTTCCACATCAACAAGATAATTCCTTAATCTAACATTAGCAAAAGTACCCCTAATCATAACTTCATGATTCCCTCTTCTTGATCCATAAGAGTTAAAATCTTTAGGTTCTACTCCCAACGAGATGAGATACTTTCCAGCAGGAGAATCTGTTTTTATACTACCAGCAGGAGAAATATGATCGGTAGTAACGCTATCACCCAAAAATAACAATACCTTTGCTCCAATTATATCACTAACTTGATTTTTCTCAGCTTCATCACTTAAAAATTCTTCATCAAAAAATGGAGCTATTTTTATATAAGTAGAATCTTTTAAGTAATCTAAATTACTGGGTAACTCTTTCCAGTACTCATCTGCTTGCATAATATCTTGATATATTTCTTTAAAATATTGAGATTTAACAAAACTTTGGATTAATTCATTTACTTGCTTATCATCAGGCCATATTTCCTTAAGGTAAACTGGTTGACCTGAAACATCAAAACCTATTGGATCTCTAAATATATCGATATTAATGGTACCAGCAATAGCAAAAGCAATAACCAAAGGTGGAGAAACTAGAAAATTCATCCTTACCAAAGGATGAATACGTGCTTCAAAATTTCTATTACCAGATAAAACAGCAGCAACATTGAGTTTATTATCAATTATAGCTTTAGAAATTTCAGGATGCAAACTACCAGAATTACCTATACAAGTAGTACATCCATAACCAGTAATAAAAAATTTTAAAGCTTCTAGATAAGGTAGCAATCCTGAGGCTTCCAAATACTTAGTAACCACCTTAGATCCAGGAGCTAAAGAAGCTTTGACATATCTCTTAACTGTTAATCCCCTCTTTACAGCGTTTTTAGCTAATAAACCCGCTAATAACATAACATATGGATTAGAAGTATTAGTACAACTAGTAATACTAGCAATTACAACATCTCCATCCTTTATATCAAATTCTTCATCTGCTATCTTAACTTTGGACTTATTAATCACTATAACATCAGATTTACTAACTTTTTTATATACATCGATAAATATGTTAGTATTTAAGGATATTCTATCATGAGGTTTAGAAGGCCCAGCAATCGATAGTTCAACTTTACTTAAATCTAATTCTATAACATCAGTGTAAATTATATCTTCTTCATCTTCTCTAAACAAGAGATTTTCTTTATAATATTTCTCAACTAATTCTATTAACTCTGGTGGTCTATTAGTAAGCTCTAGGTATTGAATAGTTTTATAATCTACAGGAAAATAAGTGATAGTAGATCCGAATTCTGGGGACATATTAGATATGGTAGCTCTATCAGGGACAGTTAAATTATCCAATCCTGGACCAAAAACCTCTACAAATTTACCTACAACTCCATATTTTCTTAAAATTTGGGTTATGGTAAGTACTAAATCCGTAGCTGTAACCCCATCTGGTAATCTACCTATTAATTTCAAACCTATTACTTCAGGTAAAGAAAAATATAAAGGTTGACCTAAGGCTACAGCTTCAGCTTCAATACCACCAACCCCCCAACCAATCACCCCTATACCATTAACCATAGGAGTATGTGAATCAGTACCTATAACACTATCAGGAAAAATAAAATCATCCTTTATCCAAACAACTTTTGATAAATACTCCAAATTTATCTGGTGACATATACCTTTAGAAGGTGGCACTAAAGTTAGGTTTTTAAAATTTTCTTGAGCCCACTTAAGAAATATATACCTCTCCCTATTCTGTTTATACTCAAGCTCTATATTCTTATACAAAGCCAAATAATTACCGTAGCTTTCTATAACAACAGAATGATCTATAACTAAATCTATGGGAATTAAAGGATTAACATCTTCAGGATTAATGTTTCTTTTAGATGCCGCTTCTCTCATGGAAGCTAAATCCACAAGTAAAGGTACACCAGTAAAATCCTGAGCTAATATTCTAGTAGGAATAAATGGTATTTCCTTGTCAGGAACATTTTTAGAATCATAGTTAATCAATAATTCCAGATGCTCATCATTTACCTTAAATCCATCATAATTTCTTAAGACATTCTCTAAAAGAATCCTTATGCTAAAAGGAATTTTCTTTATATTTTTAACATCTTTTATTGAGAAATATTTAAAATTATTTAGTTTTTCAATTTTTCTCATATTTACCTCCTCATTTTTTGTCACTTTTCAAAAAGTTAATTTTCTCTCTTATTTCCTGCAAAATATTTTTTAAATTTTGATCTTTAAAGAAGTTTAAATTTAACTTTAGGTTATCTTTTTGCCCCCTAGCTATATCCAGTTCATTAAAAACAGGTTTACCTAATAATCTATGAGATAAAAAATTAGCAAAAGTATAAATTAATATAGCTTTCAATAAGTTTTTCCTGAATCTTCTAGAAGAAGAATATACTATAGCTGGCAAGAATACTATTTTTCCAAATTTTGAAATCTTTATACCTAAATCCAAATCTTCACCGGTTTTAAGATCAGTATTGAATCCCCCAACTTTTAGAAAATATTCTTTTAAAATAGCAAAATTAGATCCATGCAAAGCAGGAGATAACCAAAATAAATTACCTACTCCTAAAAACATCGGAATTAATTTATTTATTATCTGCAATTCATAACTATCATCATCATAAAATCTTATTAATCCGGTAGCACCAACCACAGTTTTATTATAATTTTTTAAAATATTCTTTCTTATTTTTCTAGGGAGCCCATTTAAAAAATTAAAAAGTAGGTAATCGTAATTAAATCTAAAGATGTTATAAATAGTTTTAATCCATAAGGGAGAAACTATACAGTCGGCGTCAGTGGTAGCAATTATCCATCCCCGAGCTTTTGAGAAACCAGTTTGCCTTGCAAAAGCTACCCCTCTTCTCTTTTCCTCTAATAACAATATCTCAATATTTTTCCCAATTTCACCAGTTTTTTTCTTCCTTTCAAAATAATCAATAAACTCTATTACTTTTTTCTTGGTATTATCCTCACTATTATTATCAACTACTATTATCTCATAGTTTATACAAGACACAAAAGATTGATTAATTAAAGATTTTAAAGGATTGAGTATATACTGTTCTTCGTTATAAGCAGGAATAACAACAGATATATCTATCATAAATAATTCTATAATTTATTTATCTTTTTCATAAACGTATTTACTGTTTTTTTGATGGTTTCAATATTAAAAGAAGTAGCAACTTGGCCTAAAACTATTCCCTTAGCACCAATACTATATAAAAAGTCGATATCTGAAGGTTTAATTAATTTTTGAGTAGGTATAAAAACAGGTATATCAGTAAGCTCTATTAAGGTTCTATAATTAATTATGTCTTCTAAAGTTAAAGGTAAGCCGTAAAAATTTTTAGGTACAATAGCAGCCTCAATAGAAAAAAATTTATACTTACCCAAAAATCTCAATTCACTTTCAGAAAGCAATCTGTCTATCGCAACCATCTTGTCAATTTTCATAGAAAGATAATGCAAAGTATACGACGAATAAAATAAATCAATAAAATCAAAATAAGCACTTAATTCCAGAAAATCTATTTCTTCAAAATCTTTAGGATTAGTTAAAATATTTCCAGCCACTAAACCCCACAAAATATTAGGATACTCATTTACTAAACTTAAAATTTTATCCTTCTGTTCATCAAAAGACCCTATCTTCTTTTTACTAACAGGATGAACCATATTCAAATGTAATTTAACAATATCTATACCTCCATCAATAAAAGCCTTAACTACTTCATAATCATTTGTAGCTGGAGAACCAATGATCAAAAACTTCCTTTTTCTTATCAAATCAGATATCTTAGGTTTATTAGAACTAAAAACCGAAATATCTGTTTTTTTTTGCAGTATCTCTACATCAATATCTATTTTTTTTCTTCCCATGTGTAGATAATTTAAAATTTTCAAATTCACTCCTCATTTTTCTATCAAAACCTAACATATTATTAATAAGTAAATCTATCAAGTGGCAAAGAAATTACTAAGTACTTTTTTGAATTTAAATCCAAAACAAAAAAAGAATTAGTCTTTTGAATCATTTTTATTAGATGTTTATTTAAGTAAAGGCAATAAAGGCTTAAAAATTCTTCTTTTGAGAAAAATTCTGAAATATAATCTTCTTTTTCTAGTTCCTTTATTTTTTCTTGGTTTAATTGAATCAAATTAGAAAAAAATTTTTTAATTTTCTTAATTTTTTGTTTATCAATAAATTTAGTACTTAATCCCCACTGGATTATTGATTGAAAGAAGTTTATTGGGAAACTGCTCATAATCTAAGAAGAATAATTTTTCCAAAAATAAAAAGAACTTACAAAATTTAATATGAATTGGGCTAGATCTTTTCTATGAACTATTGCGTCTATTAATCCATTATTTAAACTAAACTCTGAGGTTTGGAAATTAGGGGGTAATTTTTTTTTGATAGTTTGTTCTATTACTCTTTGACCTGCAAATCCTATAGTTGCTAAAGGCTCAGCTATTATAATATCAGCTATAGCTACAAAGCTTGCAGCCACTCCGCCAGTAGTAGGATTAGTAACAACATTTATAAACGGAATTCTCTTAGATTTAAGTTTATTTATAACACTTACAGTTTTAGCCATCTGCATTAGAGAAATTATACCTTCTTGCATTCTTGCTCCACCAGAGGCAGAAAATATAACTAATGGTAATTCTTTTTGGTAACAGTACTCTGCAATAAGGCTAATTTTTTCACCTACTACACTTCCCATTGATCCGCCCCTAAATCCAAAATCCATAACTGCACAACCTATCTCATTCTTCTTATCCCTATCAATCTTCAAATACCCGTAACCAACAACAACAGCTTCATTTATACCTAATTTTTCAATATCTTTTTTTAATTTTTCTTCATAATCATCGAATTTAAGAAAATCAATTGATCTAATATGAGAATATAATTCTTGAAAATCTTGAAACATTATTTCTATTGTTTTTCTTGCAGATATATAGAAATGATTATTACACTTAGGACAGACAAATAAGTTTTCTTCTAAATCTGGAGTACTTATTATCGATCTACATTTTTCACATTTGATCCATTGATTAATCATTTTATGCGTTACCCATAAATACTACTCTTAGAGCTTCTTCAACGGTAATTATTCCTTCTAATACTTTTCTGATTGCATCATCTTGAAGGGTTTTAAAACCTTCTTCTAAAGCAGCTCTTTTTATTTCAGCAGCGCTTCCTCTTCTAAGAATAACTTCTCTTGCTTTATCGGAAATTATCAATAATTCATGAATACCTGTTCTTCCTTTATATCCTGATCCTTTACATACTTCACAACCTCTACCTTTGTAGAAAACCACTTCTTCTTCTGTATAAGCTAAACCTATGTCTTTTAAAGCTTCTTTAGGGGGTACATAAGGTTCTTTACAGCTACTACATATAGTTCTTGCTAACCTTTGAGCTAGTACTCCCACTACTGCTGAAGCAACAAGGAATGGTTCTATTCCCATTTCTATTAATCGAGTTGCAGCAGATGGAGCATCATTTGTGTGTAAAGTGGATAATACTAAGTGTCCTGTTAAAGCAGCTTCAACTGCTATCTGAGCTGTTTCGTGATCCCGTATTTCTCCTACCATTATTATATCGGGGTCTTGTCGTAGGAAAGCACGTAAAGAAGAAGCAAAGGTTACACCTGCTTTAGGATTAACCTGTACCTGATTTATCCCTTGAATCTGATATTCTACAGGATCCTCCACTGTACTTATATTAACTGTGCCCTGATTCAATTTATTTAAACAAGCATATAAAGTAGTGGATTTACCTGACCCCGTAGGTCCAGTTACCAAAATCATACCATAAGGCTTTGCTATTAACCATTCTAATTTCTCTCTTATATCAGGCATAAATCCTAATCTATCCAATCCCAACATAACAGAACTTTTATCAAGTATTCTCATTACAACTTTTTCACCGTTAACAGTGGGGATAGTAGATACCCGTAAGTCAAAATCTCTTCCTTCGTATTTAAGGTGTATTTTTCCGTCTTGAGGTTTCCTTCTTTCTGCTATATCCAAAGCGGACATAATTTTTATTCTTGATACCATTGGAGCAAGCAGGTGTTTAGGAATTCTCATTATTTCATGTAATATTCCATCCATTCTATATCTAACTACAACTTCTTTAGGCCAGGGTTCAATGTGAATATCTGAAGCTTTATCTGAAATAGCATGGAATATTATTTGATTGACTAATTTGACGATTGGAGCTTCATCCACCATTTCTTTTAGTTTATCAACAGATAACTCTTCTTCTTCAAGATCACCAATCTCCAAATTAGATAATTCACCAATATCTATTTCAGCTATAGAAGAACTAAGATCATCGGTTTCTGCTATTTCAGTACTTCCATATAACTTGTTTATAGCTCTTCTAATATCGCTTTCAGTAGCCATTACAGTTTCGATTTCCAAACCTGTTAATAACATTATATCGTCTACTGCGTTAGTATCCAGAGGGTCTAACATAGCTACAACCAATTTGTCACCATCAAATCTTACAGGTACAGCATTATACCTTTTAGCTATGTTATCAGGTAAAAATTGAGATAATTCGTGTTTTATTTCTATTTCTGATAAATCTACAAATTCGAAACCTAGGTCTTCAGCTAAAACGCTATAAAGTTCTTTTTCATCTATGTATCCTAATTCTATTAAACATTTATCAAATTCTTTACCTTCCTCTTCTGATTTTTTTTGAGCTTTCTCAAGTTGTTTTTTTGTTAATAATTCCTTTCTAATTAATAGTTCACCTAATTCTTGTTTTATTTTTTGTTCAAGCATAGTCTCACCTTTCCCATTTTATTTTGTCTATTTTTTATTTTGACAATATTCTTAAAATATCCTTTTAGTTTACAGATATCTATACAAAATCGATTTTAATTTTTTTTCTCAAAATTTTATAGAATGCTTTTTGGATAGTTTTTTTATATTTAGCTAGAATCTTGGAAGAAGAGATTTGGAAGGTTTTGGATTTTGAGTTTATTATTTGGTTAAATAGGGGTATGATAGAGATCGGGAATGGGTAATGGCGGAGGGAGAGGGATTCGAACCCCCGGTGGGGTTTAACCCCACTGCGGTTTTCAAGACCGCCGCCTTCGACCGCTCGGCCATCCCTCCCCATTATTACTATTATTCTTCACATCAATAACTTATCCTACTTTCTTAAAAGGTTTTATCAGAAAAAATGTAGAATTCTTTAGTAACTATGACTAAATTACTACTGGAAACTAACTTCGTAGAAGAAATAAAAGAAAGTTATATAGACTACTCCTTAAGTGTATTATTATCAAGAGCTTTACCAGATCTGAGGGATGGTCTAAAACCAGTACAAAGAAGAATATTATACGCAATGTACGAAATGTCACTTTTACCCAATCATTCTTTTAAAAAATGTGCAAGTATAGTAGGAGAAGTTTTAGGTAAGTACCATCCACATGGAGATAGCTCAGTTTACGAAGCCTTAGTTAGGATGGCTCAAGATTTTACCTTCAATTATCCTTTAATTTGGGGACAGGGAAATTTTGGATCCATAGATGGAGATCCACCAGCAGCTTACAGATATACTGAAGCAAAACTAACAGAAATAGGAACCCTAATGCTAAAAGATATAGAATACGATACCGTAGATTTTAGACCTAACTTCGATGAATCCACAACTGAACCACTAGTCTTACCATCTGCTTTTCCAAATCTATTAGTCAACGGATCAAGTGGAATAGCAGTAGGAATGGTTACAAATATACCCCCTCATAATCTACAAGAAATATGTGATTCCTGCATAAAAATAATAGATAACCCCAAAACAACACTAAAAGAAATACTAGAAATCATAAAAGGTCCAGACTTCCCTACAGGAGGTATCGTATATACTTCCAAATTAATAAAATCAATCTATTCCACAGGTAAAGGAATCCTCAAAATAGAAGGTAAATACAAAATAGAAAAAATCCAAAAAAAAGATTATCTTGTAATTTA
>CALFWH010000072.1 GCA_937927985.1 uncultured bacterium
AGGAGAACATAATTTAACTATAGGTGTCTGTGCAACAACGAGCCAAAAGGATATTTTTAAATACAATGAAAATCTCGTTTTCCCTGCAGCAAGTCTAGTAAAAATTCCTCTATGTTTATTAATTTTAAAAAAATATGAACAAGGATTAATAAGTTTAGAAGAAAAAATTAAAATAGACAATAAAGTACCAGGAGCAGGAATAGTAAAAGATTTAACAATAGAAGAATACAAAATAATTGATTTAATAACTTTATCATTAATAATATCCGATAATACTGCAAGCAATACTCTAATAAACCTAACTAATTTTCAAGAAATTAATGATTTCATTCTAAGTCTAGGGCTAAAAAATACGTGTATAAAAAGAAAGTTTATGGTAGATTTAGTTAGCCCTCCTGTAAACTTTACCACAGCTTACGAATGTAATCAGATATTTTATAAATTGCTAAAATTTGAAATACTTAATGCACAAAATACTCTATTATTTTTCGATATTTTATCTAAGCAACATTATACAGAAAAAATTCCAAGTAGAATAAAAAAATTTCCAATAATAATAGCAAACAAAACTGGTGATATAGAAGGAATATCTCACGATACAGCTGTTTTATTTTTAGATCAATCAATTGGAAAGTCAATAGAAAAAGGTAATTATTTAATTTTAACCATTTTAACGAAATTTTCTAAGGATTTTCAAAGAGAAAAAGTAAACAATATAATATCGGATATAAGTTTAAACATATATGAGAGTTTAAAGGGAAGGAGTGAATAAAACATGTTTATACCCATATGGGATAAGCCTTTCAATAATAATGAAGTAGGAAAGAAAAATTATGGATCCTGGATAGTAAAAAGTGGATTAGCACAGATGCTTAAAGGTGGAGTAATAATGGATGTAAGTACAGTAGAGCAAGCAAAGATAGCGGAAGAAGCAGGAGCAGTAGCAGTAATGGCACTTGAAAGAATTCCAGCAGACATAAGAGCACAAGGCGGAGTTGCAAGAATGACAGATCCAGAACTAATATACAAAATAATGGAAGCAGTAAGCATACCAGTCATGGCTAAAGTAAGAATAGGTCATTTTGCAGAAGCACAAATTCTAGAAAGTATAGGAGTTGATTTTATTGATGAAAGTGAAGTATTAACTCCTGCAGATTATGATAATCATATAAATAAACACAAATTCTCAGTACCTTTCGTATGTGGAGCAAGGGATTTAGGAGAAGCTTTAAGAAGAATATCTGAAGGAGCTGCTATGATAAGGACAAAAGGAGAAGCAGGCACAGGCAATGTAATAGAAGCAGTTAAACACATACGAACAATAAACAAACAAATAAAAGAATTACAAAATCTAAGTGAAGATGAATTATATTCAAAAGCAAAGGAATTACAAGCTCCTGTAGAATTAGTAAGAATGACAGCTCAATTAGGAAGATTACCAGTAGTAAACTTTGCAGCAGGAGGAATAGCTACACCAGCAGACGCTTCTTTAGTTATGCAGTTAGGAGTAGACGGAATATTCGTAGGCTCTGGAATATTTAAATCGTCTAATCCCTTAAAGGTAGCAAAAGCAATAGTTATGGCAACAACCTATCATAACGATCCTTATACAATTTCACAATATTATAGAGGAATAGGTGAATTAATGAAAGGAATGGATAAAATTCAAGAATTAATGCAAATCAGAGGGGTATAAATTATGCAAAGAGAAAATCAAAAAGAAAATAATGATTTTAATGAAATGCAAAAAATAGAAAAGAAAAAAATCAACTATGAAGATATAAGGTTTACAAACATAAAGGTAATAGGAGTTGGAGGAGGAGGATGTAATTCTGTTAGCAGATTAGTCCAAGATGGAGTAAAAAACGTAGATTTTATAGCAATCAATACGGATACACAAGCTTTATTAACTCTACCAGAAAAAGTGATTAAATTAAATATAGGTAAAAATAGTACTAAAGGATTAGGAGCAGGATCAGATATAGAATTGGGAAGAAAAGCTGCAGAAGAGAGTATAGAGGAAATAAAACAAGTAATATCAGGAGCAGATATGGTATTTATTACAGCTGGAATGGGTGGTGGTACAGGCACAGGAGCTTCGCCCATCATAGCTTCTATAGCCAAAGAAATGGGAATACTAACTATTGCAATAGTTACTAAACCATTCTCATTTGAAGGAAAAATTAGAATAATCATAGCAGAGGAAGGAATAAACAATCTTAAACCTAATGTTGATGCAATGATTATAATACCTAATGATAAACTATTTTCAATAGCAGAAGAAAATACTTCCTTAATTGATTCATTTAAATTAGCAGATAATGTTATAAAATATGGTGTTGTAGGAATAACAGAAATAATTTTAAAACCTGGTCTGATAAATATAGATTTTTCAGATATACAGTCTATTCTTAAAGATTCAGGTAGCTGTTGGATGGGAATAGGAATAGCAAAAGGAGAAAATAGAGCAGAAGAAGCAGCAATAAAAGCTGTAGATAGTCCCCTACTTGAAATGAAAGTAGAAGGTGCAAAAAGAGTATTATTTAACATCATGGGAGGTCCAGATTTAACACTATTAGAAGTAAATAAAGCTTCACAGATAATATATCAATCAGTAGATCAAGATGCTAAAATAATTTTAGGAGCAACAGTGGATGAAAATATGAAAGATGAAGTAAAAGTAATACTCATAGCTACAGAATTTCCTGAAATAGCTTTTCAAAAAGAAAATAGAAAAGAAAGAATATTCGGCTTTTCAGAACCTAAGCAAACTATAAGTCTAGATCTAGAAGATCTACCCCCCTTAACTAGAAGAAGAAAAATATTATTCACTGAATAAACTGCTCTAAAATAAATTTTAATAATAAGTTATGAGATGTAGCGTATGCGGAAATGAAGTGAAGAGCTTTTATATTTTTTGTCCCAACTGTGGAGCATTAGTAAATAATGATCCAAGTAATCAACCAGTTTATAGCACACCCATTTTTCCAGAAGAAAATTTAAAATACATAATCACAAAGGTTAATAATATTTCAAGTAGAAGATCCTTTATTTATAGGTTTTTATTATTATTAGGTTTATT
>CALFWH010000073.1 GCA_937927985.1 uncultured bacterium
AAAAGTCGATTATTAGGGGTATTTCGTTGTTATGTATCCAAGGGAAGTATGGGGAAGGAGTAAAATTGATTCCCATTGAAAGTAGTGAAGGTATTTGTAGTGATTGGTATACTTTGGATTTAGGGCCTAAAACTGCTCCAAATCTCAGTAATATACTTTTTTCTTTAAAATTACTTCCTAATATTGTTTGTTCCCATTGTTTAATCATGTCTGTAAAGTAGTTACTTGATAGATTGGAGTTTTCTGTTAATATATTATCTGGGCTTTGATAGTATATTCCTACTGCTGAAGATGATATAATTTTTTCAACTTGAATTAGATTTTTTTGAGCAGAATCTTCTAATATTTGGATTATTTTTTGATTTAGGATAACTCTACTATTATAGACATTTTGCCATTTTTTTTTGTTTATGTAACTAAATATTGATTCTCCTGTGAAAAGTAAAACTACCCATTTTCCTTCGTTTTGAGTTATAATATTTTGTAGGATTGATGCTAAATTTTTGGGGTCATATTGGATAAATTCTGTTTTTGCAGATATTGGATTTATTTTTTTTCTTGTGAAGCAAAATATTTTATTAATATCTGTCAAGTAAGTTAGGTTATTGTTAAGGATATTGGTTAATAGGTTGTTACCGATATAGCCTGTTGATCCGAAAAAGAGAATAAATTTTTTCATTTTGGTTTAGGGTTTTTATTTTTTGTTTTATTAGGCTATTGAATTTTCTGTTGATTTTTTAATTTCCATTGCCATTTTTATAGCGTTTTCTATGTTTATGAGTCCATTTCCTTGGGAGTATTTATCGAATTCTTCTCCATTTTTGTCTTTTAGTTTGATTGCTGATTGAGTTATGATTTTTTTTATTAATTGGGGTGTAGCGTTGGGTAGGATTTGGTATAGTAGGGCTGCTAATCCGCTTGTTAGTGCTGTTGCTGCGCTTGTACCTGAACTTTCTATATAGTATCCTTTTTCCCAGTTACTTGGTTTTTTAATTTCTTTATTTTCGTTTTTTGAATCTTTATTTGTGAATGGGTCGAAGATGCTGTTAGGTACTCGTGCTCCTGGTACTTTTTTAGCTGGGGCTATTACATCGGGTTTATCTAGTTTTTCTATTGTTGGGGTTGGGCCTTTGGAGGATCCTAAATAAACGGTATCATCTGAGATTTCAGGGGTATTTTGGCTATCACTTCCTCCTGCTGTTATTACATCGGGAGCTACACCTGGGCTATCTATTGTTTCATAAGTTTGGTCATTACCAGCAGCAGCTACTACTGTAAATTCTTTTGCTAGCTCATTTGCTAATTTAGCTATTATATCTTCCATCCAGGATTTACTAGGGTCTGTATCTACTCCTATTGATAAATTGATTACTTTGATATTATATTTTTTACCATTTTCTTTTAGCCATTCTAGTGCTTTTATTACTTCGGATACTGAGGTTATTCTAAGTATAACGAATTTGGTTTCTGGGGCTACTCCTTGGTTATATCCGTTTGAAGCTTTTCCTGTCCCCCCTATTATTGAGGTTATGTAGGTACCATGTCCTAGAATATCCTTTGGTTTTTCTTGAGAAGATTTATTTGAAAAATCTTTATATAGAATTATTCTATCTTTTTCTATGTCTGGATGATCATAAATTATCCCACTATCTACTACTGCTACTACTACATCTTTACCTGTTATTCCATTATCTATTGCATATTGTAGTCCTATACTAATTAAATTTGGATCAAGTTTTAGTTGATCAGAAGTATTTTTTTCTATATTTAATTCTTTATTTACTATCAGTTTATTATAAATAACTTTGTCAGTTATTTTAGAATGATTATGTGTTGTTTTATAATCTTGAATAGTAGAAATTTTACGCGGTTTAAAGGGAATTGAATGCTTTGGATAGAGTATATTTTGTGTCTTTGGTATATTCATACTCTCCTTTTATTTTTATAGAATTTTTTTAAATTCTTTAAAATATGTAAAAAAAATGTTAAAATTTATTGATTCGGTTTTAAGAATTTAAAAAAGAGGATATAAATATTTTAAGAAGTAAAACATTAGAAGGGGGTTAGAGAGTTTATGGCATTTGATGTTTTTTCTAATTTAAATGTAGTTACAAATCAAAGAAGTGTATATAATATTAGTAACGTTTCATCAGTAACTTCTGTTAGTTCAATACAGGATGGATTTATTGATAGTTCTGTATTTGAGGTACCTAATTACAGTGATTTATTTTCAAATGTAAGAGCTGTAAATTTTAATACTTCTTATAATCCTGAACCTATTCCAGTTGTGCCTGAACCTGATTACTCTACTTATCAATCAATTAATGATCTATCAAGGTTATCTGATTTAGCTAAAAGTTATGTAGAAAAATATAACCAACTTTCTCAGATATATCAAAAATCTGAAAATGACAAAATGAGGACAATAAGTGCTATTAGGAATTTAGAAGCTCAAAAAGCGAATATAGATAATCATATAAATCAGTTAAATAATCAAATAACCCAGTTAAATAATCAGGCAAATCAGTTAGATAATCAAGCAGATCAATTAGATAATCAAGCACAGAATTTTGAGACGCAGGCAAATACGCAGGAGCAAAATGCTGCAATGTTAGAGCAACAAGCCCATGCTTTAATGGCTAATCCTCTCACTGCAAGTGCAGGAGCTCAGCTATTAGCCCAAGCCCAAGCCTTACGTCAAGTAGCTATGAATCTTAAAATGCAAGCACAACAATCACGCTTACAAGCTGAGCAATTAAGGCAACAAGCACAACAATTACGACAACAAGCACAACAACTTCAACAACAAGTTAACCAACTACAGCAAAGAAAACAACTAATAGACGTAAGAATTAATAACCTTAAAAAACTTCTAGAAAATATAAATAATTACCAAGAAAAAATAAAGGAAGCAGCAAGGAAGGTTATAGAACATTTAAGAATGATATATGCTAGGGTACAAGAAATAATAAAACAAAGGCAAGATCAACAGCTACAGAATTATTTATCTCAATTACAAAATATTATGAATAGATTTAGTAACTATAGTAATTTATCTAATTTATCTAGAATAGTGGGAATGGGATTTGCTTCTCCTCTTGGTGTAGCTCTACCTAACTTATCAATTATGGCTTCTATGGGTTTATTTAATCCTAACAATTACAATAACTTAGCTAATTATAGTAATTTCTTTAATTTCATAGGATTAGTGAGTAATTTTATGTCTTTTGGTAGTTTAATCAATCCTACTTACAATATT
Source organism: uncultured bacterium (assembly GCA_937927985.1). Lineage (GTDB taxonomy): Bacteria > DRYD01 > DRYD01 > DRYD01 > DRYD01 > DRYD01. Next base: position 3,260 of record CALFWH010000073.1, read on the forward strand.
ATAGGAATGGGATTTGCTTCCTTGATGGTTAGACCTATTAGATAGGATATTAATTAAGTTAAAAGATTAATAAAAAATGGATTGGTTATTTATAATTAGTTTTGCTATAGTACTAGCTGCTTTTACGGGAATAAGAGCTTTTTTGCCTATCACTATAATAGGTATATTTTCTAAGTTAAACATTGTACCAATTGATAATTTTAATTATATTCCTTTTATAAATTACATAACAGATGATAGGGTATTAGCTTTTCTTATAATATCGACGATAATAGAGATTTTATCTGATAAAATACCTGCTGTTGATAATTTTTTAGATGGTGTTTATACTTTTCTTAAACCTGTAGTATCTTTTATTTCTGTTTATGGGATAGCTTGTTTTGGTTTTGAACCTTGGCAAGTAGCTATTATTTCTATAACTATGTCTTTAATATCTTTGGGGGTTTCTACTACAAAGGGAGCTATTAGAGTAGCTTCTACCACTGGTAGTTTGGGCTTGGCTAATCCCTTTATAAGTATCTTAGAAGATATATTTGTAACTATAAAAATGATTTTATCTATTCTTTTTAGCTGGTTATTACCTATTATTTCTTTTTTAGTTATTATTGGTCTGATTTTTATTACTATTTGGTTTTTTAAAGTTGGTAGAAAAGTATTTAATAGAAAAGTATTTAAAGAAAGGAACGTTATTTAAAAGATGTCAAAAATATTACTAGAATATACACATGTTTCTGATTATTCTAATTATTTCCAAAAGGTACCAGATAGATTTGAGCAATGGATTTTAGATATTTGTAAGAGTTTCAGAAAATGCATCAAGCGTGGTTTAAATCTGTTATCTTGCAAGTTATACTTTGGTCTTATCCTTACGCAAAAGATGGAGATTGGTAGTGGATTATAATCAACTTAAATACTCTAAAAGTAAGTATTTGCTTTCTCATAAAGATAATCCGATTTGGTGGAGAATTTATAATCCAGAAAACATTGAATTAGCTGTCAAAGTTAATAAGCCAATATTTTTGTCAATTGGATATTTTTCTTGTCATTGGTGTCATGTAATGGCCAGAGAAGTATTTGAAGACATAGAGGTTGCAAAAATACTTAATGATAATTTTGTTTGTATAAAAGTTGATAGGGAAGAGAATCCCGATGTTGATTCTTTTTATATTCAAGCTTTAAGTGTTTTATCTGATGGTAATGCTGGCTGGCCAGCAAATTTATTCCTAACTCCTGATGCAAAACCTTTCTTTGGGTTTACCTATCTACCTAAAACTAATTTCATAAACATAACTCTTAAAATAATCGAAATATGGAAAGGAGATAAAGAGGAATTAATAAACTACGCTCAAAAGATTTACAGTTATTTAATTTCTAATTATCTAAATTTAGTGCAAAATAAGATTATTTCTGAGAATTTGTTGGATTTTAATCTATTGGAAAAATTTTTATTTAGGATTGATAAAAGTATATATTCTAGGTTGGATGAGAGGGGTGGATTTAGTTTTAGACCTAAATTCCCCCCTCATCAATTACTTGAATATTTACTTACGAGATTTGAAGATACTCCTAGTAAATATGTTTTTGATTGTTTAGACAGGACTTTGAGTTCAATGATTAGTGGTGGTATGTATGATGTTATAGATGGGGGATTCTGTAGATACAGTGTAGATGAAAATTGGATTGTACCACATTTTGAAAAAATGTTATACGATAATGCTTATCTTATTTATATCTATACCAAGGCTTCAAAAATATTTGAAAATATAGATTATAATAAATCCAAAATATTTTTAAAAGTTGCCTTGGATAGTTATGATTTTCTTAATAATTTTCTAAGAGAAGGTGATTTATTTTTAAGTTCATTATCTGCAGAATCAAACGTGAATGGAAAAGATCAAGAAGGTGCTTACTACCTTTTTTCAAACGAAGAAATATATCCTATAAAACACGATCTTTTACGCTTTTTTAGTTTGTATGATTTTTATAATCCATATAGTAATTATGGTGGTTTAATTTTACACTATAAAAACATTCCTAATTATGAAGAACTTGATAGCATAAATCAAATTGTTAATTCTCTAAAGCAGATAAGAAAAAATAAAACTAAACCTTATGTTGACAATAAAATCATATTGTCTTGGAATTCTTTACTGGGAGTTTATCTACTTAAAAGTTATCAAGAGATTAATTATTTACCTTTTCTTGAAACTTCTCGATCTATGATAAATTCTTTACTTAAAAATTTCTTTGTTGATGAAAAAATTTATAGAGTAAAAGTTAAAGATGAAGTTTATACTGAAGCAGTTTTGGAAGATTATTTATGGTTAAGTTATTTTTTGTATGAATATTATTTTGTAACGAAAGAATATAAGTATTATGAATTATCAAAGTTTGTTTTCAATAAGGCAAAAGAAATATTTTTAAGAGATGGAGTTTTTTATAATTCTACAATTTTCCCTTTCTTTGATATTTTTGATAACTCGATATGTTCTAATAACTCGCTTGGATTGATTTTAGCTTTATTATTTAATGAAGTACAGAATTTTAAGGATTTAATAATTAAGATCCTAAATTTTGAAGATAACTTTTTGTTTTTAGGAAGTTTTTGGGATTTTCTTTGCAAATATAAACAAAAAAATACTTCTGTAAAATCTTTAGTAAAAAAACAAAATAATTCATATCTAATTAATTTTTATCCTTTGGGGAAAATAAATTCCATTCATCCTAATTATGTTGAAATTGAAGAAGGTAATCTAAAAGAATTAGTTTTGACGATTTGTGATAATCAAAAATGTTTCCAAGTTAGTAAAATTATAGAAATGTAGTATTGATAGTTTGATGAATTTATTTTTTTCTGTAGGTGATTATTCTTCTGAATTGTATGCAGAAAAAATTATAAGTGATATAATTAGAGATATAGATGGCAGGATATTTGTTATTGGTGGGCAGGTTTTATATGATTTATCAAAAAAGTTTGATAATTTAATCTTTTGGATGAATTCTGTTAGATATAGTGCAGTAGGTTTTTGGGAAAATTTAGAATCAATTCCTATAATTTATTTTAACTACCTTAAGTTAGGGAATCACATATTTAATACAAATATTGATGTTGCTATTCTTTTTGATTCTCCAGCTTTAAACTTAAGATTGATAAAATTACTTAAGAAAAAGGAAGTAAAAATAATCTATATAATTCCTCCGCGAAGTTGGAGTTTGGAATTTACAAATACTCATAAGTTTGTACAAGATAACTGTAATTTAATAATAGTACCTTTTAAGTTTAATCTAAAAGTTTATAAATCAAGTAACGTTTTTTATTTTGGTCACCCAATAGTAGATATAATAAATAAAGATCTTCAATCTAATTTGGATCCCCTTAGTTTAGCTATATTTCCTGGAAGTAGAAAATTTGAAGTCTCTTTTATATCAAAACCAGTTTTCAAAAACATAGAAGAATTGTCAAAAAAATTTAAGAATATATACGTTTCTTCTACTTACCTTACAAGTAAGTATATAAGTAATTATCTAAAGAATTATAATGAATCTATTTTCATTGAAGATAGTTATGAGGAAATTGTAAAGAGAGTAGGTTTAGCTTTGGCTGTATCTGGTACTATTACACTTAAAAACGCTCTTTATTTGTTACCTACCATAGCTTTTTACAAAGTATTTAAAATATCTGAATTCATCTTTAAAAACTTAGTTAAGTTAAAAGTAGATAAAATAGCTTTACCTAATATATTATGGGATTACGAGTTTAATATGGGTAATGAAAAAATAATACCAGAACTAATTCAAGATGAATACAACTATAATAATTTGATTCAAACGATAAATTACCTAATCGATAATTACGATACTTTTAATTACAAAATGAAACAATTTAGAAAAATTTTTTTTGAATTTTCTCCTTTCGGAACTATTCAGAGAATTTCCAACTTAATAAAGGAATATATATCTAAACTGTAAAGCTAAAAGGAAAAAATTTAAGAATATGGAATATTATTAATTGTAAAAAATTAGGTAATTTTCAGTGAAAAAGGGTGTGGGTTAATAAATTCAAGAATATTATTAATATTATTTAGGATTTAAGAAAGGAGATGAAAAGATGCAAAATACTTCTTCTATAAGAAGGAAAACCGAAAGAAAAACAAAAAAATCCAGAAATTTTCAAGATAGATTCCTTAATTCCCTAAGGGGAGAAGATATAAAGGTAAAAATTGAAACACTAAACGGAAAGCTATTTACAGGAAAAATAGTATCTTTTGACCAATATGTTGTTATTTTAGAAAATGAGGAAGGACAAGTAATGTTATACAAACACTCCTTGTCCTCAATTACTAAAGCTTAATTATACAAATTACAAAAATAAAAAATGTATATACCCCACAGCGTAGAAGATATAGAAAAAATAAAACGAACATTAGGGATAGAAAATATAGATGATATATTTTTTAGTATAACGGGTAAGAAAGAATTTTTTAAACCTTATGAATTAGAAGATCCTCTTTCCCAGCAAGAATTAATTGAATATTTTCAAAATTTTGTTGTAAATGATTATACTTATTTAGTAGGTGCGGGGGCTTATGATCATTTTATTCCTCCTGTAGTTGATACATTGCTAAGAAGTGAGTTTGTTACTTCTTATACTCCTTATCAAGCAGAAGTATCTCAGGGGACTTTAAAAGCAATATGGGATTTTCAGTCTTTAATATGTGAGATATTTAATCAAGAAGTTAGTAATTCTTCTCACTATGATGGTGCTACTGCTGCTGCCGAAGCAGTACTAATGGCTAAAAGAATATACAATAAAATTAATCCCAATTCTCAAAAATTACTCATTTCTAATTCTCTTCATCCTTCATATATAAAAGTAATCAAAACCTATACTGATGTACTTAATTTAAATATTGAGTTTATTGATTTTGATAAAGATGGAAAGATAGATTTAAATTCTTTACAAAATTTACTTACGGATGATGTTTTTGCAGTTGTATTACAAAATCCTAATCTATGGGGGATTATAGAAACCCAAATAAATGAAATTAAGAATTTATTATCTGATAAGATACTTATTTTGGTTAGTATTAATCCGTTTTTATACTTTTTGTTTGATCCCCCAGAAGCTGATATAATTGCTGCAAATTTACAACCATTTGGTATACCTCTTAGTTTTGGGGGACCTTATTTGGGAGTTATAGCTTCTAAAATGAAATATATTCGTGAAATGCCCGGTAGAATAATAGGAAAAACTATTGACAAAGAAGGTAAAGAAGCCTATACAATGATACTTCAAACCAGAGAACAACATATAAAAAGAGAGAAAGCTACAAGTAATATCTGTACTAATCAAGGATTAATGGCTATTAGAAATACTATATATTTAATGACTATGGGCAAAACTAATCTCTTAAAAGTAGCCCAAAAAAATTATACCAATATTAAATTCTTTACCCAAAAACTACAAGAATACTCAATAGCTAAAAGTATATTTACCAGCGATACTTTCAACGAAGCCCTACTCCATATACCTAACTACAAGAAAATATACCA
>CALFWH010000074.1 GCA_937927985.1 uncultured bacterium
TTTTTGTAATTATCCTCAAAGACTATAACTTTGCCATATTCATTAACAATTCTTGTCACTCCGTCTATAATATTATTAGCAAGTCCCCAGTTTCTATCTCTTTCTATGATTGTAATTTTTTTAAATCCATCTATGGTTTTGATATATTCTCGCACCTCTCTTACTTTTTCTTCATCTCCTGGTTTGGGGCCATCGCTAAAAATAAAAAGCTCACTTTCACTGGCAAGTTCGTTCTTCTTTAATGCCTCCACAGTCTGCTTTGTATGCCATGGGCGCTTGTAGACAAAAAGGACTATGGGGGCTAAAGCTAATTTTGTATCGTAAATTTTATTAAGTTTGTTTAACTGACCAGCTTTTTCACTCATAATCTTTCTTTTTACATCCTGATAAAGCATTAATATTCATTGAATCCTGTATAAATTTTAAGTAAATCAACTACTTTACTTCTTAGCCTCAACATAAAGAGTTTCCCAAGCTCTATCTTTTAAATCAAGATTTAGGTTTTCATCCTGTGTTATACCAAAATCAAGCTTCTTTACATCCTTAAATCCAGCATCCTCGAGGTATCTTTTCAATTGCTCAAAATCCCAAACAGATAAATGATGATAATTTTGAGTAAGATTCCAGATAGCAGTACAACCATTTTCAAATCTCTTTTTAAAAGCGTCGGCATCATATCCATCATAATCTTTAATATAGAATTTAACATATTTTTCCAGATCAGGTACGGTAATCCTTATAAAGCCTCCTTTTTTTAAAATTCGATAAAGTTCACGCAATAATTTTTTTACATCATCTGGGTACAAATGTTCTAAAACATGTTCGCAAAATATGCCATCAAATACTTCATCCTCACAATTAAGCGGAAATCTTAAATCCAGTTGCCATTCAAGTTGTTTATTATTTCTTTTCCAAAATTTAAACCCACGAAAGAAATCTGCATTTACATAACCTTCGATATAATTATCAACACATCCTAGATTTAAATAATTCTTACCGCTTTTTAATTTTGGTTTCTTATTTAAAAATTTTCTTCCTAAATAACTTTTTAATTCAAAAATAAGAAAGTACTTTAAGTTAAATTTATATTCCATTTTTTAACCTCCTATTAACTCATATAAGTATTTTAGCTAATTTCATAGCACTTTCTATGCAAATATCCATATTATAATATTTCCACTCACCAAATCTACCTATTGTATAAATTCCAATACTTTTTAAATACTCTTTTATCTTTGTTGTTGCTTCTTCATAATTTCTGTCGTATACTATATATGCATGATCAGATATATTAAAATCAATTGGTTCAAGTAAGTAGTCAAACTTTTTACCATGCTCAATTATTTCTTCATAACTATACTCTCCTATACATTCAGTTATAGTATAGTTTTGCTTTGGAACAAAGAAATTTCCAATATGAATATGTCGATGAAATATAGTATCTGGAGAGGGATAATAAGTCCATGTAAAATCTATAGGTTTTGTTCTCCATAATACAGTTGTAACTTTGTTATATCTAAGTTTTTTGGCTTCTTCTAAGATAGCATTTGGTACACCCTTTATTATACGTGGCAAAGTATTCAATGGTATGGTACTTATTACCAAATCATACTCATAACTATCGTTTATGATCCATTTATTACCCTTTTTTTCAATTGATATTACTTCGAAATTTTTGATTATATTCAAACCTTCTCCAAGTTTTTCTATGAAAGTATTCATATTATTTGTTTTTGGATAAAAAAAGAAACGATGAGGCATATCGTCTTCATTGCCTTTAATGAGCGCTTTAAAAAATTCTCTTTTATTCGGTATTGGTAGTTTTCCATAAACCCATTTCCAACTCATTTCTGCTGGTTCCATTTTCCATACTTTTCTATTGTAAGGAATGAAATATTCGTTTGCTAAGGTCTCCCCAAAATTTACTCTAAACCAATCCGCCAGATTATCAACTTCTCTTTCCTGTGTTGAAAAAAAATCTTTGACGATACGAAAAGCTAATTCTTCATTAAACATCGCAATTTCTCTGATTGAAAATTCAATGGGATAAGGTATAAAATGATCATGAAAATATATTACAGCAACTCTTTTTATACAATTCCACTCCTCTTTTGGTAGTACTTCACTAAAAATAAAATCCAACACTGCTTGATTTTTTGAATTAAAACAGTGACCACCTACAGGATGATAACTAACTCCATTTATAGTTTTCGTTTTTGCAATTCCACCAATACTTAATTCTCTCTCATAAATTACAACATCATGAACTTTAGAAAGTAGTCTACCTATGGTTAATCCTGTAATCCCTGCTCCAATTACACAAATTTTCATATTCTCGTACCTCCTTTGATTATTGATTTTATATTATTTGGTATAAAAGAAGCTATACTTTTTTTGATTTTCCTTAATACATATTTAAAGATATCATTTGAAAATTCAAAATAATGTTTGAATTTATTTATCGTTAAATCAAACTTTAAATGGCAATATGTAAGATCAAAATAATCAGTTACAATTTTATTCTCAGTTACAAATTTATTAAATATTATAAAGTTTAACTTGTAACTGTTAAGAAAAAATTCATTCGATTCATTTGTTAAAAATCTATTATTTTCCACCTTATATACTTTACTTTCTTCATAAATATTGATCATTCTTACTGTATTTGAAAATTCATTTAAAGCTATTAGAAAAAACTCAAAAAAACCCCAATCATTAAATATATACTTTTCTATACTTAATTTAACTTCTGGAATCTGAAGAAATTCTTTGTCAAAATAAATTACGTCAAAACCACTAAATAACGAAATACTTTTATTTTTTTTGTTTTCAAAATCTTTCAATGACGGAAAAATTATATGTGGATGAGAAGTTCCAATAATGTTACTATTGTAATACCTTATTATGGTTTCGAAAAAATTATAATCATATATTACATCACAAGTTGTCCAAAGAATTATATAATTATAATACATTTTTTTATTTGCATGATCAATAGCATTCAAAAGAACTTTGGTTAAGGAATATCTATGTTTTATATCAACAACACTATTATAAAAATAAGAATCAAATTTGAATTTACCAACTTCCTCTTTAACTTTTTTTTCGGAAAATAAAGTTACCACAACCTCAAAATTTTTGTATGTTTGATTTTCAAGACTTTTTAAAAATGCTCTTTGTATTTCATCGTTCTCAGTACCCTTGAAATCTCTAAAAGTAGTACAAACTATAGTTTTCAGACTATTCACTTTATATGCCTCCAAATAAAAAATGATTTATATGTAAGCAACATCATTTGCCTTGCATCCTTAATCAACAATGGAAAAACTAATGAACCTAATCCATAGGAAATCAATGTTGCCAAAGCTGCACCAAATATACCAAATGAAACTAAAAAGACTAAATTTAAATAAACATTTAGAATTGCACAAAATAATGTTATTAAAAATTTTTGTTTTTGCAAATTATTAGTAATCCAAAATTTACCTTGAGCTGTTCCCAAAGCCACAAACACACCTGCCCATATATGTATCATAAGTACCTTTCCAGCTTGGCTATACTCTTCGCCGTAAAGAAGGTTTACCACCCAGTCCGACAAAAAAGTCATCGGAAGTGCTACCGATAGCGCTATCAATACCATCAAATCATACAGC
>CALFWH010000075.1 GCA_937927985.1 uncultured bacterium
AATATTGAGGTACAACATTTCTAAAGCTATTTTCTTTATCAAAATCATTATATCCCTTAACTTGAGTAATAACAGAATTGTTTTTATAAACAAGTTTAAAATCTCTTTTTTTTAGTTTAATTTCCAGAGTGTAATCTGGTAAGTTAAAATCTTTAAAAAAGTTGATAATAGGTAAAGATAAATAAAAAGGATTTAAATAAGTTTCTCTTCTTGCACTGTGTCCAGATTTTCCTTCAACCCATATTCCATAGTTTATAACCCCATTGCAACCCAACTCTACATTATTAGAAGTAGGTTCAAAAATAATAGCAAATTCTATTTTCTGGATAATATCTTTAAATTTTTCAAATACTAAATTAAGGCCATTATCTATAAAACTACCTTCTTCTCTATCGTAGAAAACCCACAAAATTGGTGACTGATAAAACTCTAAAGCTAAGGCAATCATAATAGCAATCCCAGCTTTCATGTCACTTGCACCTAATCCAAAAACCTTATCATTTTCTATTATCCCATTCTTAATGTTTATGTTATCCACAGTATCAATATGTCCAACAAAAGCAATTTTAAAATCATTATTATAAGCCAAAATGTTATTTCTAATTGTCAAAATCTTATACTTATCTTTTAACAAATTCAAAATATATTCCTTGATTTGTTCCTCTTTTGCAGTTATAGATCTGATATTTAGTAAATTTAAAAGTATGTTTTCCAAAATCATTAAATTTGTTTAATCTTTTTCATTAATTTTTAGCTTTTTCATTTTTATAGTTTTACATACCTAAAAATAATCTTTTTAATTACAAATTAATCAAAAAATTTTTTGAAAAATTTTAGAAGTAAAGAATAAAGGTTTGTAGAATAGTAAAATTAATGTATAGTATTTGTCAAATAGGATTAGGTTACTGGGGAGAAAATATCTTTAGAAATTTACTAAAAATAATAGAAAAAAAACCTAATATAGAATCATTATACATTTTCGATATCGATCCAAACAAAATAGAAAAAATATTAGAAAAATATAAAATAAACACAAAAAAAGTAAAAAAGTTAGGAAAATTAGAAGAAATAGAAAGGATAGATAATCTAAAAGCAGCTTTAATATCTACTCCGGTAGCTACTCACTATCCCTTAACAAAATATTTTTTAGAGAAATCAAAAGATGTATTTGTAGAAAAACCATTAGCTTTAAAAGTAAAAGAGGCTAAAGAACTAAAAGAAATATCTCAGAAAAAGGGTTTAATTCTAATGACAGGGCACTTACTTCTTTACCACCCTGCAGTAAGAAAAATGAAAGAATTAATAAATCAAGGGCAAATTGGAAGAATTTACTATATCTATTCAAATAGGTTAAACTGGGGAAAGTTTAGAACAGAAGAGAATATATTATGGTCTTTTGCACCACATGATATATCAGTCATACTTTACCTATTAGAAGAAGAACCTCAAAAAATATCAGCATTTGCCTCATCGTACATTAATCCTACTCTATTTGATATAACTCTTACTCATTTAGAATTTTCACAAAACATAAATGCCCATATATTTGTTAGTTGGCTTAATCCATTTAAAGAGCATAAATTAACATGTATAGGATCTGAAGGTATGTTAGTATTTGATGATTTAACAGAAGAAAAATTATTCTTTTATCCCCATAAAATAGAATGGAAAGAAGGTAAAATACCTATAGCTCAAAAATCCGAATACCAAACTATTCCAATTGAAAAATACGAACCATTACTAAAAGAATTGGAGCACTTCATAGAATGTATAGAAACTAGAAATCAACCCTTAACTAATCCAGATGAATCAATAAAAGTACTAAAAGTAATAGAGAAAGCAGAAGAATATATAGAAAATATAAAGAATCCAAGAAACAATAATGAATACTATGTTCACCCTAGTAGTTATATAGATGAAAATGTGAAAATAGGTAGAAACACAAAAATATGGCATTTTTCTCACATTTTAAAAAATACTGAAATAGGAGAAAATGTAATAATTGGACAAAATGTAATGATAGGGCCAGATGTGAAAGTAGGCAATAATTGCAAAATTCAAAATAATGTATCAGTTTATAAAGGAGTAGAGTTAGAAGATGATGTATTTTGTGGCCCATCATGTGTTTTTACTAATGTATATAATCCAAGAGCTTTCATAGAAAGGAAAAATGAATTTAAAAAAACGTTAGTAAAAAAAGGAGCTACAATAGGGGCTAATGCTACAATAGTATGCGGAGTAACAATAGGTAAATACTCATTCATAGGAGCTGGAGCAGTAGTAAACAGAGATATACCTGATTACTCTCTGGTAGTAGGAGTACCTGCTAAACAAATAGGATGGGTATGTAAATGTGGCACCACCCTTAAACCCCAAAACCAAAACAACATACTCAAATGCCCCAATTGTAATAACGAATACAAACTTGAAAATAACGAATTAACCCCATTAAAAGAAAATTAAAAATACAAAAGATGAGAAAACAAGTAAAAATTATAAATAAATTAATTTTGAAATTCATTGTATTATTAATATTTTTACTAATTCCTAATTTAAAATCATCTCTAGCTATAAGCTTATCTCCAGATGAAAAATTATGTGTAGAACTTTATATGTATAATAAATACTATTTATTTGATCTAGAAAATCAAAGAATAGTAAAACAAACTATATTAGACGATTACTATAATAAAGCATTCTTCATATCCTCAGATAAAATATTACTACAAAAAAATAACTCAATATATATAATGGATCCAGTTTTATTAAAAAAAGAAAGAGAAATAGAATTTAACGAAGAAATAAAAGAAATATCAATTCTTAAAGAAAATGAAAACGAATCAAATCTTCTCATTTTTACCAATTACTCTATTAAATATTTTAAATACATAAAAAATGATTCATATCTAAAATTAATAACTCAAAAAAATTTAGTGAAATTTAACGATTTAAAATCAAAAGATGGAAATATTTACATAGCTAACAATCTTTTCTTATCAATTGCTAAAGTAAATAGTTTACTAGGCTTCATTTGGATAAGCATAAAAAAT
>CALFWH010000076.1 GCA_937927985.1 uncultured bacterium
TAATTTCATTATTATTATTGTTGTTATTATTATTGTTATTATTATTGTTATTATTATTGTTATTATTATTATTGTTGTTGTTGTTGTTGAATTTTATAGTACTTTCACTTATATCTATTTCTGCTGAATTTCCTTGTCCTAAGAATTTAGCCTTATTAAGGTAAGCTAGTCTATTTTCTTCTAATTCGAAGTACCAAAATTCTATACTATCTCTGGCTCCGTTATTGGTTAATCTTATTTGTCTTACTTGTGAGGCTATTTGGGCATCTACTACTTCGCCATCTTCATTGACATAGTATAGAGAATCTAAAGTTACTCCTTCTTGAGAAGCAGTGTATCCAGCGTTTGTTAAGTGAAAATCTAAAATATTGATAGCTGTTTGTAAGGAGTTTTGGAAATTAGCTATTGTATCAAGAGTTTTAGAGGCTTTTTGCTGATAAATAAGTATTCCTATTAGAAAAAGGGTTACCATTGAAAGCAAAGCCGAATATATCAATATCTCTAATAAACTTAATCCTTTGATCCTCTTCATAACTTATCCTCCTTTATTAATTCATTTTTTATAAATTCCTTCTTATTAATCTAATATCCCCCCCTGATGTAACTCTAACAACATACTGATATCTATATCTGTTTTCTACATTTTGGTTTCTCAAGTATATTTCTACTAATTGTAATTGACGGTTGATTCGACTTCCTACAGCATAACCTAATCTGTTAAATATAATTATATTTGTTTCATTATTTAACATAATTAACGTTGTCCATCCATTTCTGTTGAGATTTCTTACTAATCCTATTCTTGTTCTTCCTCTTCTTAGGAAATCTAAGTTATTAGGGAACCTGTGAATTATTCTTTCATTAGGATCTCTACTATCATCCATATTTTCATCTATAAAAATTTCAAAAATTCCAGTATTTATGTTATATATTAAGACTGAATTATAGAGGTTAAATATTGCGGCCATTTTTGCCCTGTATAAAAGATTAACAAAACCATTAGCATATTGATCATATTTTAATTTCTCGGGCATAAAAGTTATAAATCCTATTGTTAGTAAAACTGCTATTATTAATAAAGAAATCGTTACTTCTACTAAAGAAAAACCTTTTATTTTACTTTTTATTCTGAGTTTTCCTTTCATTTTAAACCTCCAGAATTATCTCATATTAACGTAGTTAGAGAAACTCTTAAATTTCTTATTCTTGGAGATCCAACTGTTACAGTTAATCTTCTTAAGTTTAATTGTCTAGTTAAATTACCGAATTCTTCTACTGTTATGTTAACATCATATCTCAAGTTACCTATATTAAATACATTGTTGATATTTGCTTCACTAATAGATCCTTTTAGGTAATACGAGTATATATCTATGTAAGATTTAGCTATACCAAGGCAATTAATAAATTCTGTTTGTCTTAAAATGGAAACACTTATTCCTGTTATTCCTCTTACTATAATAAAAAGACTAATTATGGATAAAAGAATTACTACTAATATTTCCCATATAGTGATTCCTTTGGTTTTGGAAATTTTTTTCAACTTTTACCTAACCTCCTTCCAATTCTTTATTTTCAAAGATTGTTGAGCAGCTTCATATTCTACATATATTTCATGTATTTTAGGAGCTCTAGCTAAACCTTCTACCCGCTGTCCTGTTATACTTTCAATTGTTTCTCTTCGTAAATTCTTTGTATCAAAAGTTAACTTATAATAAATAGAATTTCCTCTCATTTTTCTGATTGGTGTCGTCTGCGGTTCATCATTATTAATTCTGTAACGCACATAATCACTATCTTGAGGATAAAAGTCTACTTCTACAATTAAAGGATCGTTTATAGTAGTATTTGAAGGTATTTTTTCTGGAGGTATATCAACATATAAGGGTTTGTCTATTGATATTCTGTTAGCCAAGCTTATTTTTAAAGGTATATTGTTTAGATTAGCTATTATTCGTAATCGTATAGTTTTTATATAAAAGGAAGTAGTATTGAAATCAAAAGAATTTGAAGAGCTACCTGCTTTCTTAACTAAATCTTTACTTTCTATTATAAATTTATCTGCATTTATATATAAACTACCTGTTGCTTCGAAAGTGAAAAATTTTTGTGCGTGATTACCATCAGTGGCCACAAAATCAATTTTATCTGGACCAGAGAAATTAACTATTGTTGCATTATCAAAATCTGCATCACTTTGCCCTGTAAGAGCATACTGGCCTAAAAAATAATTCTTATATTTTCCTTGTTGAGTCCTTATCATGTAAAAAATCCTTCCTCCAGGGCTATTAGTAATTTTATTTTCATTTGTGTGTTTTATTTTAAGGTCAAAATCTTGTACATTATTTCCATTTTTAATTTTGTTAGGTCTGAATTGCCATCCATCTGTTGCTAGTAGTATATCTAGTTCTCCATCTTTATTTACATCAGCTAATATTACGTTAGTTGCTCCTCCTGTGTATTCTGATTCTGGTGGCGGAGGAGGATTACCATTTTCTCTTGTTTGTGTTCCAGGTCCTTTATATTCACTTGATTCTACTGCTGATTCTCTTTTTACTATTTTGTTATTACCATTTATTTCTGTGTCATACAATTTTACATCTGGATTACTTTGATTGTGCGGGTTATTTGGATTATTTCCAAAGTATAGTTTACCTTGATTATCAAGTTTACCGTAGAATATGTATAATTGAGAGCTGTCTGTACTTGCAACTACTAAATCTGGTATTCCATCTTTGTTTATATCACCTAAGCTTAGTACTTGAGCGCCATTATAAGTACCATCGTATTGTCCTGTTTTTATACCTGTATTAACTAGTTTTATGGGATCACTAAAACTTATGGTATTATTAGTTGTTGTATTTTCTAAAACATATATACATCCATCTGCTGAAGCTATTAATATATCTTGTTTACCATCATTATTATAATCAAATTTATCTATTATGTATCTTTTGTTTTCATCATCCCATTTTTGGTATTGTGCAGTTGCTGAACCTGCTGTACATTTGAGATCTACTTTGGTTTGATCTTGATTCCATGAATTAATATTTATAGTTTGTTTACTAAAAGTTTCATTGTTTCCTTGTACAAATACTGCTGCTTCTTGAGCCCTTGTAGGTGCATTATTATCTTCATTATTTTTTATTACGAAGAAATCTGCTTTACCATCATTGTTAAAATCTCCTATTGTTGCTACTATCCCTCCACTCTCGTTACCTGTATATTTTTGTTCTACTACTCTATTATCTCCATTTTTGTAAACTTTATAAATGTTTCTACTATAAGAAATTCCCCATGCTACTTGCCCAGTTAGATTTGGATCCCAATTTATTGCAGCAATGTAAACATTAGCGTTTACTCTTGGATCTCTAAAGTCAAAATTAGTTGTAATTGTTGAAAATGTTAAAATATTTCTATTATTTTGATTTGTTATTATGGTCCATGGATCATTCACGTGTTGATTTCCCAAAGTAGCTGTTGCTCTAGCCAATACACTATTTGGAGGTAAACTATTAACAGCTATTTGTAAATTAGATACTCTTAAATAGTTTAAATATTGATTCAGTTTGTTTGCACGTAGTATTTGATTTATTAAATTTGAAAATGAATTATTATCCATTAAAAAACCTACTGCTTGTTTGTTTGCTGTTATTCCACTACTAGCTATTCCCCCAATAGCTATTAAAATTATTAAACAACTTATGATTATGTATTTTAGCACTATTTATCACCTCCATACTTATTTATAACAGAAATCTTTTGCTTTTCAATTCAAGTAATTGTAAAATTTTTTTTAAAATTGTTAAAAAACTTTAAACTTAATTTTTGAAAATAGCAGTTTCGAGTTTTTGGATTCTGAGAATAGTATCTTCAATAATTCTTTTGTAAGAAATAGATTCAGTAAGTTGGTTTTTAATTCCATATACTTCTTTTGTTAGTTCATCAATTCTTTTATTTGTATCATCTATTCTCTGGTTAAGTAGGTCTATCTTTTTGTTAGTCTCAATGGTTAGTATATCAATTCTCTTGTTGGTTTCATCAATTCTTTTGTTAGTTTCATCAATTCTAAGGGTATTAAGTTGGATTTCCTGTTTTAATTCAGATCTAACTTCCTGAATTTCTTGTTTTAGTTCAGATCTAACTTGTTGGATTTCCTGTTTTAGTTCAGATCTAACTTGCTGAATTTCTTGTTTTAGTTCGGATTTAAGATTGTGGATATTGGCTTCTATGCTGGTTTGTCTTTCGCTAATAGATTGGATAGCTAATCTGAAGCCAGAGAGTTCACCAGTGACAGAGGCTTTGAATTCCTTGAGTTCATCTCTGATTTCAGAGATGATAGCGTTTTTGATTGCATCGATAATCTTAGTGATATCCAAATCCATAGCTACCCCTCCTAGTTAATTTTTGAAGATAGCAGTTTCAAGTTTTTGGATTCTGAAGATAGCATCTTCGATAATTCTCTTGTAAGAAGTAGCTTCAGTAAGTTGATTTTTAATTCCATATACTTCCTTTGTTAGTTCGTCAATTCTTTTATTGGTGTCGTCTATTCTCTGGTTAAGTAAACTAGTTAGAATATCAATTCTCTTATTGGTTTCATCAATTCTAAGAGTGTTAAGTTGAATTTCTTTCTTCAATTCAGCCTTAACTTCTTGAATTTCTTGTTTTAGTTCAGATCTAACTTGTTGAATTTCTTGTTTT
>CALFWH010000077.1 GCA_937927985.1 uncultured bacterium
TATCATAATAAGCTTTTAAAGCATTTTTAATTTTATCTTTAGTCTTTACAAAGGAAGGAGGATCTAATATAACTATAGAAAATTCTTTCTTTAAATCATTAAGCTCTCGCAATTTGTTAAAAGCATTATCTTTATGAAAAAGATATTTATTTTTGAATCCATTAATTTCCATTATTTTAGGTAAAATATTGTAGGAAAAATTGGATTCATCTATTAATTCTGCGAATTTAGCTCCATATTTTAAAGCGTATAGAGAAAAAGATCCGATGTAACAAAAAACATCTAAAACAACTTTATCTTTAGCTATGTTTTTAAGGAATCTTCTATTCTCTGTTTGATCAAAATAAAAACCTGTTTTCTGACCATTAAGAGGATCAATTAAAAACAAAATGTCATCTATTTTCACAGTAAAAGGGATTTCAATATCACCATACTCTACTTTTCTTCTTAATTCCAATCCTTCTAATTCTCTTAAATTATTATCACTTCTATCTATTATACAATCTATTTTCATTTTTTTTAGAGCTTGAAAAATATTTTGCTTTTGTAATTCAGTACCTTTAGTTAAAAACATTACTACTGCAACCCTTTGACCTTGAATAGTTGTGTATAAATCTATTATCAATCCTGGAATAAAATCCCCTTCAGAATAAACCCACCTAAAATTATCTTTATAAAAAGAAGATTTATAAAAATAAAGATCCTGTAATCTTCTGTACCAAAAATTATAATCTATTTCTTCATCTTGATAACTAATTACCCTATAAGCTATTTTAGATCGGGGATTATAGTAAGCTTTGCAGAAGAATCGATTATTGTAGTAAAAATCAACAAATTGAGTTTCTGAATCAATAAAAGTATTTATTTCATTATTAAAAATCCATAAATAACCTTTTTTCAGTTTATTGTATAATTTATTAGGAATGTTTATTTTATTATTTTTACTAATTTTATCGGTTTGATTGTTTTTATTGTTCATGGGTTTACAGGTATGTCAAGCTTGTAGTTAAGTTCATATCGTTTATCTCTTATTCTAAATGAATTTAGTAGATATATTCTTATTGCTACATTATTAAGATTTCTAAAAAAGAGAGTAGAGTTGTCAGCCTCTATAAAAAAAGTATATATTTTATTATCTAATGTATAGTTTTGCAAATCACGTTCATTATAAAGTACCTCGTATCTGTAACCATTGTTGATTCTATTATTATTAATAGTTAAAGAAACAATAGTAGGTATTATACTTTGTTGTTGAATTCTAACGGAATAAAAAACTATTGTATTATCATTTAGACTAATGATTGGATTTTGATTTGTTGTAGGGGATTGATTTTTTAGTAAATCTCTTGCTATTCTACTAAGTAATAATTTGGATTTCATTGATATATCATATTTTTTATATAATCCTAAGGAAGCTTTATTTATACTAATTGTGGACAATAAAATAACCAGCAAAATGAGAATAGATAGAGTCATAGCAATAGTAAGTTCAACTAATGTAAAGCCTTTCTTCATTTTTCAATCCTTTTTAGATATTTTTTATTATATGTATAATTGGAGAGAATATAGATAAAGCTAAAGTAGCAGTAATGAATCCTGCTAATGTTGCCATTAAAGGTTCTAGAATTCTATTGAGGGTATCTAAAGCAGTATTAGTTTCTATTTCTGCCATTTCTGCTAATTTTTTTAGAGTAAAAGGTAATTCGCCACTTTCCAGAGAAGCATTCATTTGTTTTACATATGAAGTCTTAAAAGCATTAGAATAATTAACTATTTCATATAATTCTCCTCTTTTTGCAAGTTCATTCATTCTTGAAAAAAATAAAGAAAAAGGTTCTATAGTTTCATCTTTAAGTATTCTAAAAGTAAGAGAATAAGGTAAGCCACTTTCTAAAGCAACTGCCCATAAATTCAAAACCAACCCAGTATAAGCCTCATAAAATATCTTTCCCAAAATAGGGACCATAAAAATATACTTATACATACTTTTTACATCACTTCTAAAAAAATACCTTACAAATAAAAACAAAATAACTATCAATAAAAACAAAAATAGCAATATTCTAACATCAAATAAAGAAGTTAATGAGCTTAATAATTTAAAAAAAAACGGAATTTCAATACCTAAATCCAAATACAAATTATTAAACGCTGGAACAATAAAATTTTTAAAAATTACCATTATAAAAGACAAAACAAATAAAAATAAAATAGGATAAATTAGAGATCTTGTTATATTCTGAATTAAATTTTGTTTCTTTATTACTAATTCTTCCAATTTTTTTAGAGAATAAATTAAATTTTCACTTGTTTCACCTATTTTCAATATTGACACTTCCAATTCGTCTAAAAGATTAGATTTATGTAATGAATAAGAAAGCAATTGTCCATTTTTAATCATCTTCCTTGCATAAGCAATAGAAGTAGAATAATCAGAAAAAGTTTTCTCAAGTATACTTAATGAATACGCAACAGGTATACCGCTCTCCAGTAAATATCTCAACATCAAAATGAAAGTGAGTTTATCCCTAATTTTCATCTAATTGCAAAAACATTTTAAAACTATCTGTTTCTTTATCTTACCTTATTAATATCTACAGCCTTTGGTATAAAGCAATAAAAATAAGATTTTAAGGGATTATCTTTTGAATCTATTATAAATTTTTCTCTAGCACTATCTGATCTCTGATAAGCTATATTAGATCCTAAAACATAAAGATTAAAATTATTATTATTATTTACAACAATTTTACTATTTGGTTCATAGAAAGCAACATAATCACCACTTAGAATTAATTTATCGTCATTTGATGGTTTATTAATTAATATTTCATTTGCAATAGCAGAAAAATAATAATTATTATTACTAAAACTAGTTTGATTACCATTTACAAAATTAATGAAATCGTTTATATTTTGAAAATCCGCATAAAGTACGTGAGTATTAATCCTTATGCTACTTTCAGAGATAAGCAAAATACTATCTTTTATTTTTTGAAAATTGTCATTGTTATTATCAATATTAACAGGTATAGTTGAATAAATTATAGTTTTATCAAAAGAAGTTTTATAGATAATCATTTTTTCAATAGAATTATTATTTCCATACTTTAATAAAACCTTATATACAAATCTATTATTAGGATTTATATTATTAGGATCAGGAGTAAGAGTTATTGTATAATTTTGACCCCCTCCTTGAATAAATAGATTAGTATTGGTAACAATTGTAGTTTGACTGTTAATAACAAAACTTTTTCGATTAGTTACTAAATAGTATTCATAACTATTTTGGGAAGATTGATTATTATCTCCATTGTTATTTCCATTATCATT
>CALFWH010000078.1 GCA_937927985.1 uncultured bacterium
ACATACTTTTTACCCTTTAATATAAAGGGAGCAACAGACCATTGGTGGGAAGTAGCTTACATGATTAAAAACCAAAACATCCTAACAGAATCAACTCAAGATCTTCCAGAATTAGAAAAATACAAAAACCAAATACTTCAACTAATAGAAATTAACCCAGAAAGAGCAGAAATCACAATAAAGATAAATACTGAAAAATTAAAAGAAATAGGTTGGTGTAATAGGTTTCCTCTTTATGTACAAATAATAACAGTGAAAGATGAAATAATTACAGATTCTTTCAATGATCCTAAACCCTATGAAAATTCAAATTTCTTAGTAGGAGCAATGCCCGTTAACAAATTCTTAGATTATAACTCAAAATGCATAATAATTAATCCCCACATAGTAAATTAATTTACCATAAAAAACGAGGTAAATAAAAAGTATGAATACAACACTTAAAAAATACTTAATGATGTATTTTTTGTTAACAGTATTAATAGGAGTAATGTTAGCTTGTTCTGGAGGAGGTGGAGGAATAGGTCCTGTCCCTACCTTTACAACAGATACTTTCTTTCCTACCTTTACAACCACTACCACAACAAATCCTACCACCTTTCCCACAACCACTACTACAAACAGCTCTAATTACAAAAATCTTTATGTAAAGGTCCTAAGAAAAACCAATAACGGAATACAATGGCTAGGTTATGAATGGAATGAAACAGCCTATGTATATTTCCAAGCCAATAACTGGAGTAACAATAAAAATGTTTATGTAAACGATGGTTACTGGGGTAGCTACACGAGATTTAACTACGATACCTACACAGTTAATAGAGTAGACATAGGAATATATACATATTACTTTCAATATGGAGATTACAAAGTAAGAATAGGAAATTTTTATGAGGGATCTTCCGAAGCATGGTGGGGAGAATTTACAGTAGATTATTATAACCCCTATGGGCAAAGCATATACATAGAATTTCAACCTAATGTAACACCACGAATTATAAGAAGATAGTCTTAACTATAAATACCCTAGAAAATTAATAAGGTTAAGATTATAATGAAATCCTGGACGGTACGTTTCCTTTAATTTTTCAAAATCATCAGCTATAATTTTACCAATTACTTTATCTACTCCAAGAGCAAAAGAAAGTCTGTTTAGATTATGATGGGTTATTTGTAGTACCTCTCCAAATTCATTAGAAAATATAACCGTTTGGTGGGCTACTAAAGAAGGTAACCTTATTGAGTGAATAGGTATATTTTTATTTAGAGAGTTTTTAAGTATATTAGAGGTCATAATAGAAGTACCTGAAGGCTTGTCTTTTTTAGAATTATGATGCATCTCTATTATTTCTGCATTATCAAAATATTGAGCTATTTTTGTAACTAAATCATTAATTAAATTCATACCTATACTGAAATTTGGAAAATGGAAACCATAAATCTTTTTTTGACTGAATATTTGATTTATTTTTTGATAATCTTCAAATTCAAAACCTGTAACACCAGTTAAGTAAAATACATTTTTAGAATCTTTTTCAAAGTCTATATTCAAGTATCTTAAAAAGTCTACAAGTTCAAGAATAAAGCTTTTAGAAGAAAAATCAATTATTAAAATATTCTGGCTTTTAGAATTTTTTTGAACTAAATAATTCATGTATTCTTTGTAATTTTTGGAATTAACAAGATTTTGAAAACTAAATTTGTTTTTAAGGTAGTTATAGATTATACTTCCTGTTTTGCCAGTATAACCGATAAAATCTATTAAGTAATTTGTCATTTATTTTTTGCTAAATTATATTATTTTTGTTTACTATTTTTATTTACTATTTTTGTTTTCTTTCTAGGTTTTTTTTGGCTTGAGCTATGTTTTGGGCACTATCTTTGAGGAATTTTTTTAGTTTTTTTTCAAATTCCTTATCAGATTTTTCTTGACTATTTTCTGCTAAGTTTTGATTTTTTTTATCTTGTTTTTTAGACATTATTTTTGCACCTCCATTATGTATAAAGTATAATCGGATTTATCTAGTAATTCATAAAATCTAACTAAGTAAGGCAATAGATAGTCAGGATTGTTATAAAGGTAAGCAATTTGGGATATAAAATTCAATTCTTGCTTTTTTTTATGAATTACTAACAAAGTGTTTTGAATTTTGTTTTTTATCTGATTAATTTGAATGTATTCTTGGTATATTAAGATAATTAAAGTGATTATCAAAAGTATTCTAAATATGTTATATGTTATAAAGATTGATTTTTTCTTCATACTCGGATTTAAGTAAAGAGAATATAATTTGGTCTTGATATTGATTGTCAACAAAGACATTTTGTTTTAGAATTGCTTCTTTTTGAAAATCTAATTTTTCAAATAATTTAATAGAAGCGATATTACTTTGTACAACTAAAGCGTATATTTTGTTTAGGTTAAGTTGGTTAAAGGCTAAATTTATAATTATTTTTATTGCTTCTGTAGCAAAGCCTTTTCTTCTATAATTTTTGTTGCCTATTAAAATTCCTATATAACAGTTTCTATTTTTCCAATTTATTTTAGATAATTCTATCATACCAAGGGATACTTTAGTTTCTAGATGATTTATAATAAAGATTTTGGTGGAAAGATTATTAATAATGGAGTTATACCAATGTTCTATTTCATCAAGGTTAGGGGCAGTGATAAAGGAGTCAGAGAAGAGGTAAAAATTTTCCAATTCTTTTAGCCATTGATGTACTGATACTAGGTTATGTCTTTCTATGGGAGATAGAAAAATTTTTTTTCCTTTAAGCAAGGGTTTTTTCTCCTTTTAGGTGATATAATGGGAGTTGGGCAGGAGTGGATTTGAACCACTGAAGGGCTCTCGCCCGTGGGATTTACAGTCCCATGCCTTTGACCGCTCGGCCACCTGCCCCCTTTTTAAATCTATTCTACTTTACAATATTCAACATATACTTTATTTATCCTGCAACAAAACTGTCCCTATCCAAAAACATAAATACTTTACCATTTTGCTCGTTATAAATTTTAAAACCTACTTTTTCAAAACATCTCCTAGCATTCGTATTAAAATTAGCAGTATCTAAATAAATAGTTTTTAGTTTTTGATCAGATGAAAATAATTGATTTATAAATTTTTTTAAGGCTATCGTGCCAATGTTTCTTCCCCAGTATTTCTTTTCCCCAATAACTATACCTATCTTAATTTTATCGTAATCCTCATAAAAAATTTGAATAAATCCTACGGTTTTTCTATTATATTTAATAGCTTTAAAATTGGATCTATTAAACATTATACTCTTCTTTAGTTTAGAAATGTTTTCAAGTAGTTGATTAGAAATTTGGGATACACCAAAGGCTCTTTGGGCAATTTCCAAATCATCTAAATACTTTTGAATTTGAAAAACATCTAAAAAAGATAAATTTTCAACCGTTACTTCTAACTCATTTACTTTTACCTCTTTTAACATTCTACTATTTTTTTCTATAAAATTAAAAAAAATTCCTACTAGGGGGAAAAATTCAAAAAAAGGCAAAATATACAAATGGTATGAAGAAAATAATTAATGGGATAAGGAAAATAATTATATTCTGTTTAGTACTGGTTATTTTTTCATTAACAGTATTAGCAAATTTAGGGCAAATAAAGGGTAATGTTTTACTAAACTATTCGGTAGCGCCAGGAATAGGTACAGGAATAGAACCAGGAATAGGAGTGTTGATATACTTAGAACCAATCCCCCCTACTCCAGGCTTAACTCAACAATTCGTCACTCAGCAAAGTCAATCTTTTGAATTTATTAACCTACCTCCTGGACAGTATAAAATGACAATCTCTAAACCACAATTCAAAACCCAAATAATTCAAATATCCCTATCTGCTGGAGAAACTAAAATATTAAACATAATTCTTGAGCCAGAGAAATTAGCTAATTTAGAATCCTCAACTGTGGGGAATAACTACAATCCGCTAACTGACAAAGTATATATAGCTTTTCCTGCTGATACAGATGCTCCAGGTGGAATTCCCCACTCAGCAGGCCCAGAAGACGTACCAGACATGGCAGCTATCCAATACGGTCACAACCCCCTAGAATATGCAGATAGAAAATATTTTTCTTCCTACGGACAAGATGCAATAATGATGTATAACGCAGTTAACGCCTTATCCATCATGAGTACCCAAACAGATGGTAAAATAAAAGCCATGGCTAAAATAGATTCAAGAACTCACTTAATATCCTTTGATAAATCCTATAAAAAACTCTACGCTCTAGATTATAAATCTAACTTTTTAGTTATCTTACCAGAACAAAACAACAAAGTGGTAAATAGATTCTCCTTATCAAATGACAGTATACCTTCTGATATAGCAGTAGGAATGAATTTCATATACGTTAGCTTAATGGGCCCAAATCCCAAAATAATAGCCTTAGATTCCTCAAAGGATTTCCCAGTGAATGCTATAGAATTATACAAAAATCACAAAACATCCAAATTAGGATTCCTACAACCAAATGGACTAGCCCTATGTCCATATTATGAAAAATTGTTTGTTAGCTACGGGGATAATTCAAAAGGTTATTTACTTACACTAAATGCAAAAACACTAGAAGTAATGAATATCATAAAGGTAGGATCCCAACCATTAGGAGTAGCTACACCAGACGGAAGAAGAATTTAT
>CALFWH010000079.1 GCA_937927985.1 uncultured bacterium
GTAATATAAGTATAAGAATCAAATTGACTCTTTATTTCAAAATCTGAGATTTTAATTTTAGATCTATAAGACATATCATGAATAGTTAAATGAATGATCTTTAATCTAAGGTTAGGATCAATAATATACCTTCTTTTTTTATGAACAGGAACTTTGTTTGGTATAATATATATAATATCAAGATTGAAATTTTCTATAGCATAATTTATGGCGGTGACGTGACCTATATGAATTGGATTAAATGTACCAGGATATAAAGCTACTTTCATTTTTGGTAAAATTATTTTATAAATTTATGAAAATATTTGTCCTTTATAAAAGTTAGATTGTAAAATTCTTCTATTCTTCGTAGTTCGTTATATTTTGAATTTCTTTCGCTTCTTGCTGGGGCTCCTGTTTTTATACTATAACCCAAATTACAGGCTAAATGGGAAATTGTACTATCCTCGGTTTCTCCAGACCTATGAGATATAATAACTCCATAGTTATTTTGCAAAGCTAAATTTATAGTTTGTATTGTTTCTGTTAAACTTCCTATTTGATTTAGCTTTATAAGAATTGAATTAGCTACATTAATTTCTATACCTTTGGTTAACCTATTTACATTTGTTACAAAAAGATCATCGCCAACTATGTTTATTTTTTCTCGATATTTAGACGTAAAGATTTTCCAATTTTCCCAATCCTCTTCATCTAAAGGATCTTCTATCGAGATAATTGGATATTTATTCATTAAATCTTCATAAATATTGATTAATTCAATTGCAGATATCTTTGATCCTTGATAAGTATAAAATCCATCATTATAAAATGAGCTTGCAGCTACATCCAAAGCTATAAAAACTCTCCCAAAATACCCACTACTTTCTATTGCTTTCATTATATAATCACAAGCTTGAAAAGGAGAAGATAGATTAGGAGCAAACCCACCTTCATCACCAACAGATACACTAAATCCATCCTTCTTTAAAATAGATTTTAAAGTATTATATATTTCACTTCCTGCTTGTAAAGCCTGCGAAAATGAATCAAACATGATAGGACATATCATAAACTCCTGAAAATCTAAATCATTATCCGCATGTACTCCACCATTTATTATATTCATAAAAGGTATGGGTAAATAATAATCTTTACCGCCACTATATAAAGTTAAAAATTTAAAAAATGGTAAATTATATGATTTTGCAAGAGCTTTAGCTATACTTACAGAGACTCCCAAAATAGCATTAGCTCCTAATCTAGACTTGTTTATAGTTCCATCTAAATCAATGAGTTTTTTATCTACTAAAAACAAATCGTCTACAGAACTATTTACTAAATGATCCCTTATGAATTTAACAGATTCTATTGCCTTTTTAACTGCTTTACCATGAAAATCTTTATCGTTATCTCTTAATTCTAAGGCTTCAAATTTTCCTGTTGAAGCTCCCGACGGTACAATAAAGCTATCATAAAATATTTGCCCATTTCTTTCAATAAAAGCCCAAACCTCAAGTGTAGGATTAGCCCTACTATCTAATACCCAAAACCCTTTAAGATCCTTAAGTACAGTTTTCATCCTTACCCCCCCTGTAAGTACTCTCTTATATCTTTAGGTAAAAATTTTCTTAGCTTATTTGCTGCAATTTTTAATTTCTGTCTTATTCTCTCCTTTGAATATTTTTTACCAAATACAGAAAAGATTATATCTACTATTTGTTCAAGAGTTTTACCATTACCATCTATCAATCCATAGTACTCAATCATTATTACTTTTTCTTCATTATCTAAATAATTCATTATTGATTTTATGAGAGTTTCTTTGATAGTTTTCTGAGCAAAATCTACATCTGGTTCGTTAAATAAATTGTCTTCTATAAATTCTTCTATTGTTTTTGTACTTTCAGCAAATTTAAATCCTTGCAATGAAATTTCAGATCTTAAAGACATAAAACTTGCAATTTTACTATATTTATCCTTTAGTTCACTTATTTTAGCTTTGTAAAGCTTTTTAAATATATCATCTTGAATTGTTAATCCCGGATTTTCCTTTAATATTTTATCTTTAACCTCTTGACCAAAAATATATTCAATTAATTCTTCAAAAGAAGAAGTTCTATTATTTTTGTGTATGTATTCATTATAAGCTTTAACAAATTTAGAATATTCAGAATAAATAGATAAAGGTACTTTAATGGTAGTATCTTGATAATTACTTTTCATTAAAGAATGATATATCCAGTAGGAAGCATAAGTAGCAAATCTTACATTATACCTTTTTAGATCATATTTTTGTATAGCTTCTAAAGCAGCAGTAATTCCATCTGATATGGAATCAAAGTAATCATTTTTGCTAGAAACTAATTTGTATATTTTAATTATATAAGGGAAAACTAGGGAGATAAGTATAATTTTTGCTTCTGTTCTTCCTTTTTGAGCATCATATATTATTTTTAATTCCTGCTCCCTTGAAATATCTCTAAATTTTCTATAATTTTCTAAAGCCCAATTATAATCACTAAAAGAACCTATCTTAATTTTTTTGTATATATCCTCTATGTCAATATCATGAAGATTTATATTAGAATCATTGTTGCTAAAATTGCTTAAGTTTTTCTTGGATTTGTTTGATTTTTTCATAATCTCCCTTAGTTATTGAATTTCTCAAATAAGAAAACAAATATTTTCTTTCCAAATTTTTTATTAGAGTTTTAAAATATTCTTCTTTTTGGTCAGGATCTATCTGTAAGCTTATTTTAGTTGCCAAACTATATACCTCGTTTAATTCAAGCTCGTAGACAATAAATATATTAGGCTCACTTCCATTCTTAACACACTCTAATAAATATTTAAACAACTTTAAATATATATCCTTTTCTTCAAATAAAGAA
>CALFWH010000080.1 GCA_937927985.1 uncultured bacterium
AAAAATTTCAAGTTCTAATAGGAGATCTAATTTTTGCTTTAAAAATAGATAAAATAATAAAAAACGTAGAAGAATTAAAAGAATTAGCAAGCTTTTTACTATCAGACGTACTAAAACTACCTTTTAACTTAATCTATCCAATAGGAAAAGAGCAAGAAAAAAAAGATGGAAAAATAGTAGACATTTTAAGAAAACATAATTTTGATATAGTAGTTGGAGATTTTCACTACATTAATAAAATTATCGATTTACTAGAAAATAAAATTTTAATAACTAATACTCTAACGGGAAAAGATATAGAAAATCTAAAGACTGTAAAAGTAAAAAAGGTTATAACTACAGGAATAGCAAAAAATAATAGATCTTTTGGAGCAAATGTAATGGACACTTTATTTGCTGCTTATTGCTATAAATTTAAAAATTTAAAAATTTCTCCATTGGATAAATTAAAGAAAGATCTTTATTTTGAATTCTTAAATGATTTTTTAGGATTGAAAGAAATAAAAGGGAATATAGTTATAGATAGTGAAATAAAGTAATATATGGCTGAGGAATTAGGATTAAAGTCTTTAGTGTTTTACTTGTTGATATTTGCAAGGATAGCTGGTATGGTTTTACAGGCACCTATATTTGCTAGTCCTCACCTAAATGCTCCTGCAAAAATAGGGTTAATAGCTACATTATCGCTAAACCTATTTTTTATCTTACCTTTACCAGAAATAAAACTAGATTTTTTATGGATAATTTATAATATAATAAAGCAATTCTTTATAGGAATGGTTATGGGATATATATCAATTTTTATCTTAAATGCTATACAAGGTGGAGGAAGTATAGTGGATCAGCAATTAGGATTATCTACTGGAGCTTCATTTGATCCTCAAATAGGGGCAGTTAATATGAATTCCAGATTTATGTTCTATTTTGCATTTACTGTATTCATAATGAGTGGTGGATTTTATTTTATACTTGAAGCTATTAAATTCTCATTTACAGTTATACCAGTAGCTTCGGATTATTCAATAAATGAAAAATTTATTTATTCAATAATAAACTTAACATCTAAATTTTTTTATATAGGATTACATGTAGTTGGGGCAATCGTAGTAGCGGTATTTATAGGACAAGTGGGTTTAGGATTAATAGCAAGAGTAGCTCCCCAGTCAAATGTATTTATGCTTTCTTTTCCCGTTAACTTTATGTTAGGAGTATTTGTTTTTTCATTTGTAATTTTTGGAATGCAAGATTTATTAGTAAATAATTATTTCAGTATAGATGTTTTTGGTAATTTAATAGCTGAGGCTTTAAAAAGTTTAGTAAAATAGTATAATTACCGCTAAGGGGTATAGTGCGGAATATAAAAACCCCAAAACAAATAAATATGGCTAAAATAATAGAAGAAAGAAATAGAACCCAAACTATAAAAGATTTAAAAATAGAAATATATAAAGAGGAAATAGACGAAGGTTATTCTAAAGTATTAAGAGAAATACAAAAAGACTTCGTAGCCCCAGGCTTTAGAAAAGGAAAAGTACCATTTAATATAATAGAAAATAGATTAGGACAAAATTATATCTTTCAAAAAGTAATAGAAGAAGTAATTAATCAATCTCTAAGAGATGTATTTTCAGAATTAAACCAAAATGTAATATCTATTCTTAATCTTTCATTGGAATCAGCCTCCTACGAAAAAATAATATACAAAACTACACTAGAATTAGAACCACTCCTAGAAATACCAGATAACATAGAAATAGAAGTTAATAAATTAAATATAAACACAGAAGAAGAAATAGAGAAAAGATTTAACAACATAAGAGAACAATTTTCTTCCTTTGTAGAAGTAAACCGTGAAGTACAACAAGGAGATAGAGTAGACATATATTTTGAAATAAAAGATGCTAATAATAAAATAACCTTAGCAGGTGGAGATAACAACGTATATCAAGTTATGGCTATAAAAGAAGCTCTACTTCCAGGAGTATACGAATACCTATTAGGAATGAAAAAAGAAGAACAAAAAGAATTTGAAGTAGATGCACCACCAAATATGGATCAATTCAGAGATAAAAAACTACTTGTCAAAATTAAAGTCTCTAATATCTTCGAGAAAAAATTGCCTTCCGATCAGGAATTACTAAATCTTGTCAACTACAAAACAATTCAAGATTTAAAAAACGATATAAGAAAAATTATTGAACAAGAAAAAGAAATCATACAAAAAGACCTAATATTCTCAAGATACATAGCACACTTAAAAGAAAATCTAGATTTTGAAATTCCAGAAACCTGGTTGAAAAAAGAAATAGAGTTCCAAAAAAATAACTTCCTACAATTACTTTCAAGACAGAACAGGACACTAGAAGATTATCTTAAATCATCAAACTTATCAACAGAAGATTTCGAAAAAAATATAAAAAACCTCTCAATTGACAACATAAAAAGGACAATAATAATTAATAATTTAATTAGGAAATACAATATAACATTGGATAATTTAGAGATAGAGTACTACCTAAAAAATGATATAGAAGTCCAAAGATACGTATTTGAATTATCTCAGTTAAAATTAG
>CALFWH010000081.1 GCA_937927985.1 uncultured bacterium
AGATGCAGGCACAATAGCAGGATTAGAAGTAGTCAGAATACTTAATGAACCAACTGCAGCAGCAATGGCTTATGGATTCGATAAACAAGATAAGCTCCAAACCATAGCAGTTTTCGATCTAGGTGGAGGAACTTTCGATGTATCAATACTAGAAATAGGTGAAGGTATATATGAAGTTAAAGGCACAGCAGGAGATAACTTCCTAGGAGGAGATGATTGGGACGAAAGGATAGTAAACTGGATTGTTAACAGATTTTACGAAGAATATAATATAGATTTAAAAATTCAAAAAGAGGCTATGCAAAAAATACTAGAAGCTGCAGAAAGAGCTAAAATAGAACTATCCTCAAAAGAAGAAACTACAATAAAAATACCCTTTATAGCTTCAGATCCAACAGGAGCTAAACACATAAACTATACCCTAACTCGTAAAGAATTTGAAGAAATGACTAAAGATCTAGTAGAAAGACTAAGAATTCCCGTAGAAGAAGCTCTAAAGTCCGCAAATATTAGAATTAATCAAATAGATGAAGTAATATTAGTAGGTGGAGCAACTAGAATGCCAATGGTACAAGAAATGGCAAGAAAAATATTCAATAAAGAACCTCGAAAAGATATAGATCAAGACAAAGTAGTAGCAATAGGAGCAGCAATACAAGCAGGAATCATAGAAGGAAATGTAAAACAAATGGTGCTACTTGACGTGACATCATTATCTCTTGGAGTAGAAACTACAGGTGGAGGCTTTACCAAAATAATACCCAGAAATATCCAAATACCTGTTAAGAAAACTAAAATATTTACTACTGTCCAAGACGGCCAATCAGTAGTAGAAGTACACGTCCTACAAGGAGAAAGAGAATTAGCTAAATACAATAAATCATTAGCAAGATTTGATCTAGTAGGTATACCACCAGCACCAAAGGGAGTACCCAAAATAGAAGTTACTTTCGAAATAGATGCTGATGGAATACTACACGTAAGCGCTACAGACTTAGCTACAGGTAATAAACAAAAAGTAGTAATACACTCAGTTTTACATTTAGATAGAACAGAAGTAGAAAGAATGTTAGAAGAAGCCTCCAAATACGCAAATGTAGATAGAAAAATAAGAGAAGAACAACAAATACTCTCTCAAGCTAATGTAGAATTAGAATCAGCTGAAAATATAATTAAAAACCATTCAGAATACCTAGATCTAAAGATGATAGAAAAAGCTAAAAAATTAATGGAAACCTTAAGATTAGCAATAGATTCCAGAAAATTTGATGAAATTAAAAAAATAACTGAAGACCTTAGATCTCTAAACTTCTCCTTAGGAACAGAATTATATAACGTAATGGAAAAACATTTAGAAAATCAACAACAAAAACAAGACCAAAATCAACAAACCTCATCACCTAAATCAAAAGAATCCTCAATATTGGAGCAAATTAAAAAAGTAACTGATGAAGATATATTATCTTGGTTTAAGAAAAAGAAAGAAGGGTAAAAACCTATGGCCAAAGACTATTATGAAATATTAGGAGTAAGTAGAAACGCAACAGAAGAAGAAATAAAAGCTGCATATAGAAGATTAGCTAAAATGTATCATCCAGACGTAGCTGAAAATAAAGAAGAAGCCGAAAAAAAATTCAAAGAAATAAATGAAGCTTTTCAAGTACTTATAGACCCAGAAAAAAGAAAAATATACGATAGATATGGCACAGTAGAAAATATACCTACCACCAACCATCAACAATACTCAGAAGTTTTTGATATTTTTTCTGAACTATTTGATGAGTTTATATTTGGTAGCCAGCAAAGATATCAAAAAAGAAGCCCAATAGAAGAACTATATAGACCACAAAAAGGTAAAGATATAACCTTTAACTTAGAAATTACTTTAGAAGACGCTTATTTTGGGAAAAAACAAAAAATTAAAATACCTTACAAAAAAGTATGTCCAGAATGTCAAGGCTTAGGTTTCAAAAAAGAAGATTTAATTAGATGTGAAAAATGTAAAGGTACTGGACAAGTAAGTTATAAAACTAGATCCATATGGGGTACAGTAGTTAGTACTTTTACATGTGATCAATGCAACGGATGGGGATATATACCACAAAAAATATGTCAAAAATGTCAAGGTAATAGATTCATACAAGCTGAAAAAGAAATAGAAATTGAAATACCCAAAGGTATAGAAAATAACGATATATTACTTATCCAAGGAGAAGGTAACGAAGGATTAAATGGAGCAAGAAATGGAGATCTATATGTAAAAATATCAATCTTAGAACACCCATTCCTAAAAAGAAAAAACGATAACCTTATCATAGAATACCCCATAAACTTTATAGATGCAATTTTAGGTAAAGAAGTTAAAGTACCACATATAAATGGATATATTTCAGTAAATATACCCCAAGGTACTCAACCTAACTCCGAAATAATACTAAAAAATCAAGGTATGCCAATTAAAAACTCAAATAAAAAAGGAGATTTCATTATAAGAATAAAAGTTAATCTACCTCAAAAATTAAACAATGAACAAATTAAAGCCCTGGAATCAATTAGACCATTATTCTATAAAGAAGAAAAAACCGAAGATAAAAAAAACTTTTTTGAAAAAATAGAAAAAATATTCAAGAAAAAATGAAAATATATACAAAAATAGGAGACAAAGGCTTTACCAAGCTTCCTAATGGTAAAGATATACCTAAAGACGACATCTTAATACAATCCTATGGTAAAATAGATACTTTAGTATCCTTTTTAGGATTATCAA
>CALFWH010000082.1 GCA_937927985.1 uncultured bacterium
ATACATTTTTCAACTGATTTGTCTTTAAGATTACAGAAATATCCATTGATTTTTGATTATATTTTTTTAGAAAATGTTAATCCTGAAAATAGAGAATTAGCTATAGAGAAGGATATATTTTTGTCTGTTAAAAATAGGGTAATTTTTGTCTGTAGTGTATTAACTAGAACGGGATACGAATTAAATTTTATAGAAAACTACTTAAAAATAAGGGGGGCTTTGCAAGTTAAGACTATTTCCTTGATATCTAAGGAAAACTCTTCTAAAAAACCAGATTTTTATTATTTTACAGTACCGCAAGATTATTTTCTTGTAGGCTATGGCCTTGATTACCAAGAAAAGTACAGAAATTTAAATGAAATATTCAAAATAAATATAGATAACAAATAGAGATACTTGAATGTGGTTAAGATTTCTATTGTAACTACGCTATATAATTCTTCAGATTACATAGAAGAGTTTTATAACAGAATAACTAAAGAAGTAAAGAAGATTACCGATGACTACGAAATTATTTTTGTAGATGATGGTAGTCCAGATGATAGTCTACAGAAAGCTACTGATATCTATGAAAAAGATAAAAAGGTAAAGGTTATAGAATTATCTAGAAATTTTGGTCACCATAAGGCAATTATGACAGGACTTTCCTATGCTAAGGGTGAATTTATTTTTTTAATAGATAGCGATCTAGAAGAGGAACCAGAACTTCTAGGAAAATTCTGGGAAGAAATGCAAAACCAGAAAGATATAGACGTAGTCTATGGGGTACAAAAAAAAAGAAAAGGTGGATGGTTTGAAAGATTAAGTGGAGAGATTTTTTACTGGTTAATAAACAATTTTGGTGATGTTCAAATACCACGCAATATTATGACTTGTAGATTATTTACACAAGCTTATAATCAAGCCTTAATTTCTCATAGAGAAAGAGAAATGATTATAGCAGGATTATTTGTTATAACAGGGTTTAAACAAAAACCAGTATATGTAAATAAATTATCTCGTAGCAAAACTACATACACTTTGAATCGTAAAATATCACTATTTGTTAATGCCATAACTTCTTTTTCTACTTTTCCATTAAAGTTCATTTTTTATTCGGGGTTTTTTATAAGTTTATTATCTTTTATTTATATACTATGGCTAATTTATAGAAAAATGTTTTTAGGTATTAATTTGGTGGGTTGGACTTCTTTAATTGTTTCTATATGGTTTTTAGGAGGAATGATTCTTTTTTCTTTAGGAATAATTGGAATTTATATCTCTAAAATTTTTATTGAGACAAAAAAAAGACCGTATACAATTATAAGGAAAATTTACCAATGGAAATCAAAATCGCAATAATTACTGATTTTTTATAAAAATATTATATTTGATATGAATTTTTAAATATAGGAGGATTAATGTTATGAAGGAGAAAGTTGTTATTTTTGGGATGGGAGATCTTGCACAAATTGGACACCTATTTTTATCCGAAGATCCAAGTTATGAAGTGGTAGCGTTTACTGTTGATAGAGAGTACATTAAATCAAATACTTTTTGTGGTTTACCCGTTATACCATTTGAAAATATTGAAGAGTACTATAGTACTAGGGATTTTAAATTATTTATTTTGATTGGTTATTCTAAAATCAATAAGGTAAGAGAGCAGAAATTTTTGGAAGCTAAAAGGAAGGGATATAATTGTATTACATATATACATCCCAAAGCAACTATTGCATCTAATGTTAAAATAGGAGAAAATTGTTTTATTTTTGAAGATAATACAATACAACCTTTTGTCACTATTGAGGATAATTGTATTATATGGAGTAGGAGTCATATTGGACATCATTCTATAATTAGAAAAAATTGTTTTATTGCACCTTGTGTCGCAATTGCAGGCCATTGTGAAATAGGGGAAAATACTTTTATCGGAATTAACGCTACCTTTAGAGATCACATAAAAATAGGCAAATCAAATGTAATTGGTGCAGGTACTATTATTATGCAAAACACTGAAGATAATCAAGTTTTTATAGCTAATCAAACTAAACCAGCAAATAAAAAAAGCAATGAATTGAAGAATCTGTAAGATTTTCTGTATGAAAAAAATAGCAATAATCCAACCCAATTATATACCATGGAAAGGATATTTCGATATTATTAATATGGTGGATGAG
Organism: uncultured bacterium; assembly: GCA_937927985.1. GTDB lineage: Bacteria > DRYD01 > DRYD01 > DRYD01 > DRYD01 > DRYD01. Next base: position 2,160 of record CALFWH010000082.1, read on the forward strand.
TTTATTTTACTTGATGATGTTCAATACACTAAAAGAGATTGGAGAAACAGAAATAAGATAAAAACCCCTAAGGGATTAATGTGGTTAACTATACCTGTGGAAGTAAAAGGCAAATATCACCAAAAAATAAAAGACGTAAAAGTAAGTGATAAAAACTGGAATAAAAAACATTGGCTATCAATTGTACATAATTATTCTAGAGCCAAATATTTTAAAAAATACAGAGAGTACTTTCAAGAGCTTTATTTAAACTGCAAGGAAGAATATTTAAGTCAAATAAATTTTAATTTTATAAAAGCAATAAATGAGATACTTAATATTAAAACTATCATTAGATTTTCAGGTGAATTCAGATTATTAGAGGGAAAAAATGAAAGATTAATAGAAATATGTAAGCAATGTGGAGCAAACATTTATCTTAGCGGTCCTTCTGCAAAAAACTATCTCGATGAGGAATTATTCAAAAAAGAGGGTATAACAGTAGAATGGATGGATTATAGTGGGTATCCAGAATATAATCAACTATATCCACCATTTGAACACTTTGTTAGCATAATAGATTTGATATTTAATGAAGGTCCAAATTCAACTAATTTTATGAAGAGTTTTAAAAAAAATAATAAATGATTTTTTTGATTAGAAAAGATGATACCTTTTAATCGTCCTACCTTTACAGGTAGGGAATATAAGTATATTTCAGAAGCTATTGCTAATGACAAGCTTTCTGGGGATGGTGAATTTTCAAGGAGATGTCAAAAATGGTTTCAAGAAAATCTTCCTTGTAAAAGAGCTTTGTTAACTCCTTCTTGTACTCACGCTTTGGAAATGGCAGCAATACTTCTTGATATCAAAGAAGGAGATGAAGTAATTATGCCTTCTTTTACTTTTGTAAGCACTGCGAATTCCTTTGTGCTGAGAGGAGCTAAAATAGTTTTTGTAGATATTAGACCAGATACTATGAATATAGACGAAAAAAAAATAGAAAAAGCTATTACTGAAAAAACAAAAGTAATAGTACCTGTTCACTATGCTGGTGTAGGTTGTGAAATGGATGAAATAATGAAAATAGCTGAAAAGTATAGTTTATACGTTGTAGAAGATGCTGCACAAGGAATGATGGGTAAATATAAAAATAGATCCCTTGGTACTATTGGACACTTGGGAGCTTATAGTTTTCATGATACTAAAAACTATACAAGTGGCGGAGAAGGAGGATTGTTGATTATTAATGACCAAGTATTAATCGAAAGAGCTGAGATAATAAGAGAAAAAGGAACTAATAGAAGTAAGTTTTTTAGGGGTATGGTAGATAAGTACACTTGGGTAGATATTGGTAGTAGCTACCTAATGAACGAAATTAGTGCAGCTTATCTTTGGGCTAATCTGGAAATGGCAGAAGAAATAAATGATAACAGATTAAAAGCTTGGAAAAAGTAC
>CALFWH010000083.1 GCA_937927985.1 uncultured bacterium
AAATATCTAGTAAAAGTAGGGATATCTTAAAACAAAAATTAGCTGGGTTATATAATGAGTATGAGAAATTGATTAAGGAAAATAGGTTAAGTAAGGATGCAGGTGATCCTAATAAAGTGCTTAAGGAAAATAACATAAATGAAAAATATTTTCCATTTTTAATAGAAAAGTTGGGAGTAAGCAAGGGAAAAAAAGTTAACATTAATGCTTCAGGTTTTGGTGATGGCTTAGTTAGTGCTAGTAGTGCATTTAGTCAATATTTATCAGATCCGAATGATGTAAAGTTAAGTGGTTTAGTATGGGTAGGAGGAAAATTACAAGCAATAACAGGAATGGGAAATAACTTAATGTTTCGGGGTACGGTAATAGTGAAGGGTGATATGCAAATAAAAGGAGTAAATAGTGCAAGCTTTATATTTGATGAAGGGTTAATAGATATATTAGAGGGTTTTGAAGCACCATCAGAAATGATTCCATTTGTGTATAAGCAATACGAAAGGATATACGATAGAATTAATTAGTAGATATTAAAGGAAGTTTAAAGGAAGTGGGGGGGTGTCTAAAAAACCCCCCTTTGTTTTCGTTAAGTTTTATATAAATAATCCTTGGTATAAACTAAGAGAGTTTTTTCATAGGTGATATTGAATTTCTTTTAAATGGTTAATAAGGTTAGATAAAGAAATTTTTTCTTGTTTTCCTGTGAGCATATTCCTTATGGTTGCTTGGTTGCTTTCTAACTCTTCTTTCCCAATAAAAACTATATAGTTTATATTTTTTTGATCTGCAGCTTTTAGAGCTTTTGATAAATTACCAAACTTTGTTAAAAATATCTCCATCTCCTGATTATTTACATTCTCTACCAGCTGAGTATATAGATCCAGAATTATTTTATCGGCTTTATCATCTAAAGAACAAAGATTAATCCTTGATTTCTTTTGTAAATCAATTAATTTTTTTTCTATTAGGATATTAGTTAATCTTTCTAGGCCTAATGCGAATCCTATTGCTGGTAGGTTATGCTTATTATTAGTAAGTAAACTAACTAGGTAGTCATATCTGCCTCCACCAGCTAAATCCACATTTTCATATTTTACCTCAAAAACAGTCCTATTGTAATAATCTAACCCTCTTACAAGTAAAGGATTTTGCTTTATTTTTATTTCATTTGGTAAATTTTCTAATATTTTAGAAAAATGATGAGCACAATTTGGACATAGATAATCTACTGGTTTAGGAGCATTAATAGATAATTCCTTGCAACTAGGTAATTTACAATCCAAAATTCTAAGAGGATTTTCCTGTAACCTTCTTTTACAATCTATACATAACTTATCTTCTCTTTCAGAGAAATAATTATATAATTTTTCCCTGTAAATAGGTCTACATTCTGTGCATCCTATACTGTTTATATGAATCTCTACGTCTAGATTAAATTTAGTATAAATTTTATGGGTTATATAGATAACTTCTATATCTGCTAGATAGTTTTCTTGTCCGAAGTACTCTATACCTAGTTGGGTTGCTTGCCTATATCTATCTTTTTGAGGTTTTTCATACCTAAAAATACTGCCTACATAATATAGTTTTATTAGTTTTTGAGTTAAGAGATTATTTTGAATAATACTTCTTACAACAGGAGCAGTTATTTCTGGTCTTAAAACTAATCTCCTTCCTTTCCTATCTGAAAATTCATACATTTCTTTACTAACAATATCACTTGATATACCTGCAGATCTCCTAAAAAGTTCAACATATTCAAAAATAGGAGTCTCTATTGGTAAATATCCAAATTTTTCAAGAAAAACTATAATTTCATTAATAATCAATTGCCTTATTTTGCTTTCAGGATAAAGAAAATCATTTGTCCCTTTTGGTCTTTCCATAACATTAATAGATTATAAAAAGTTAACCTCTTACCTTCTAAAAAATACTTCTCAAAAAAATACTTCTCAAAACAAGGACAAAACATCGTTTTTATTGAATTATTTACATGGATAAATAAGAGAATTTTTAAAAATAAAAGAATTTTTAACAGCTAAAAGACGACTAAAAGAATTTATTAAAGGAGAAAAAAATGCTAAAAGAACAAAGTTTTTCATTTTGGATTAACAAAGAAGATACAATAGCAATGGAAGATGGTATAGAGATAAAAGACATATGGGTAGCAATGGGACCTCAACACCCTTCCACTCATGGAATACTCCAACTACTTGTCAAATTAGACGGTGAAGTAATCCTAGAAATTAAACCAGTTATAGGATATCTCCACAGAAGTATGGAAAGAATAGCAGAAAGCCTAACATACCTACAAGGAATACACCTAACAGATAGACAAGATTACATCTCAGCAATGAATATGAACCTACCAGTTTGTTTAGCAGTAGAAGAACTAAACGGAATAATTCCTTCAAAAAAAGCACAGGCTTTGAGAGTATTAGCTGTAGAACTAAATAGATTAGCAAGCCATTTATTATGGTATGGTTTAATAGCTTTGGATTCTGGAGCAATTACCCCCTTCCTATGGGCATTCGAATTAAGAGAATATGTATTATCTATATTCGAAAAATTAGTAGGAGCAAGACTAACATTACATTATATCCGCCCTTCTGGAGTAGCTTACGATATAGCAGATAGCACCCTTAATGATGTAAGAGAATTCCTAACACTATTAAAAAGAAAAATCCCCGATCTACATGGTATACTTACAGAAAACCCAATATTTATAAGCAGAATGGAAGATATAGGCTATATTCCTCAAGAAATAGCTTTAAGTTATGGAGCTTCAGGACCAGTACTAAGAGCAAGCGGAATAAAATGGGACCTAAGAAGAGCCGAACCATACCTAATCTACGATGAACTCGATTTCGACATCCCAGTAGAAACAGCATCCGACAACATGGCTAGATATCTAATAAGAATGAAAGAAATGGAAGAAAGTATTAAAATACTTGAACAAATAATCAAAATCCTTGAAGACCCATTCGTTAAATCTCAACCCCACATAGACATAAGATTAGGTTGGAAAATAAATGTTAATCCAGGACAAGTATATATCAAAACAGAATCACCCAGAGGAGAATACGGAGTATTCTTAGTATCAGACGGCTATGATAAACCCTACAGAATAAAATATAGAAGCGCAGCCTTCTCTAACTTATCCCTCCTTCCAGAAATATCAAAAGGACAACTAATCCAAGATATGATAGTAACCCTAGGCACCCTAGATATAGTCCTTGGAGAAATAGATAGATAATCAAAAAATTAGATAATCAAAAAATAGATAGATAATGATAGCAAAAAAAATAATCATAAGCGGAATAGTACAAAAAGTAGGAATGCGCTACTTCATAATGAAAAACTCAAGAAGACTAAACATCTTCGGTTACGCAAAAAATCTACCAGATAAAACAGTAGAATGCCTACTAATTGGTCAAGAAAATGATATACAAGAATTACTAAACATCATTAAAACTAAATCCCCAGGATCAATAGAAAACATAATAATACAAGATTACGATATCCAACAAGCCCAAGGATGGATAGGAAAATTCGAAATCCTATGAAAATAAACCAACCATAAATGGATTCCTTTTTCATAATAAACCAAAAAATACAATCAATAAAATCAGCCAACCAAAACAACCTAAAAGAACTATTTAATCAAATACTTGACCTAATAAATCTTAACTTCCACAATCAACACTGGTGGATATGTATCTACTCCTACTATAACCTATTTTTAGCCCTAGAATCAAATAGTTACCATCAAGATTACAAGAACTACCAAATCATTATCTCCGAATTAGAAAAAATAATACAAAAACTCATTTCAAACGAAGAATTAATCCTAGAATTTATCCTTAATAACCCATTTAATAAAGAAATTATAGAAAAACTAAAAGAAAAAATCCCATTTGATGAATACATAAAAATAAAAGAACAATACCAGTCAATCATCCTTTCTATACCAAATTTCAATGAAACTCACATAGAATTACTACACGATAAACTATCAATAAAAGGATTCCTAAAACTAGTAAAACTACTAATCGATCAACAAGAAAAACTAAATTACTGTCAAATAACACAAATGGTTATCAATAAAACTTTACAAAAAAATTTAATTAAAACCTCCGAAAATATATCGGATATAATAAATTTCGGGATTGAAAATAAAAGTTCACAAACTATTAAAGATTTCATAAAAAAAATTCTGTTAAATTTAGCCCTGGTACTATATGCTAAAAATTTTAGTGAATGGAAAAGAATATTTTTGATATCCACTTTAGAAAACATAGCCAGATATTTTAGCAAAGTTGACAATCCCGAAGAATCTCAGTTTATTTATCTTCTAGCTGCAATGGAAAATTGGAATATTCAAAACTACGGATACTCATCAAAATGTATATACAGAATATCACAAACCAACAAACATAAAGACCTGTTAATAAAATTAGCAATAGATGTAGCCCATATTGAACCATCCTTCTCTCAAGAAATAAACCAATGGAAACAGGAAATAATTAATCATTACCCAGCTAACCAAATTAAACAAAAATTGCTTTTCATCTTACAAGAAATAATACAAAACTTCATATTCAATAACCAAGATTTATTAACCAACTTATCAACAGATCTATCAATCGATATCAAAAAAGATCTTATTGAAAAAATAGGATATTTTTATGACGATCTAATAAAAATCTACCAAACAGAAAAATTATAACAAAAACTAAAAGCGAAATTGTAAAGGAAATTATAAATGAAAATTCTATTAACACGACCAAAATTAAAAGAAAATAACAAACTAAAAAAAGAACTACAAAATGAATTCAAAATACAAGTAGATATACTTGAAATAGTAAAAATAAAACCTATATATTCGGCTCTGAAGCAAGCAATATTAAATATTGACAAGTATGATTACATAGGATTTACAAGCCAAAATTCTGTAAGCTTTTTTTTTAATTACCTAACCAAAAAAAATATAAACCTAAATTTAAAAAATAAAAAATGGATTGCTATAGGCCCACAAACAGCAAAAAAACTACAAAAAATAGTAAACCAAACAATCCTAATACCCCCAAAATACGATACCCAAAACCTACAAATATTCCTAAAATCTATTAACCAAAAATGCCTACTTCTTAGATCAAAACTCGCTATCAAAATTAACCTACCTAATGTAAAGGAAATATACATCTATACTTTAGAACCCATTTTAAAATTAAAATCT
>CALFWH010000084.1 GCA_937927985.1 uncultured bacterium
AAATTTATCTTTATCCCCAGATTAAAGATATATTTATCGATGAGGATAGTGTTGTTATAAATGGTGCTAAAGAAATAAAAATTCAAAAGAATTTTTATCTGAACGATCCTTTTAGATTTGTTATAGATTTAAAAGATGTTGTTTTATCTCCTGATTTATTTAGGCAAAAGATTTTATCTTCAAACGAGTATGTTTATCAAGTAAGGGTATCTCAATTTAACGAGATGCCAGCTATAGTTAGGGTAGTCATAGAATTGAAACCAGGTCAGAAAGTTAAGAATATTTCAAGAATTCTACCTAATCAACTTCAATTGATATTCTCAGATAGGGTACCCGAGCTATATGCAAAATCTAAAAATTATGATTATAATCCTAAAAACGAAGAATCCGTAAAAATATATCAAGTAACTCCTTATATATCAGGTAGTAATTTTTCTATTTCAATTAACATAGACAAATCAGTAGATTATACGATAAACAGATTAGATAATGGTAAATGGTATATAGATCTTTATAATACTATACTTACTGTCTCTTCAAACGAGATAGAGGTAGTTTCTGATTTTGTAAAGAGCATAAAGTATTCTCAACATCAAGTTAACCCTTTCCCTATAACAAGAATAGTGATAGCTCCTAAAGAAGATTATAAACTCAATGTATCTTTAGATTCCATATCTAATAATGGTAGGCTTTTGAATTTTCTAGTATCTTATAAAAGAGATTCTATAAATATTTCAGATGATATAGTTGCATATGGTAAAGGTCAGGTTATAGTTATAGATCCAGGACATGGAGGTAAAGATTCAGGAGCAGTAAACATAAATCTAGGACTAAAAGAAAAAGATATAACCCTAAAGATTTCCTTACTCCTGGAACAAAAACTTAAAAAAATGGGATATAATGTTATTCTTACCAGAAGAGATGATAATGAATTAACAAATAGTCCTATAGATTCTGAAGAGTTGCAAGCAAGAGTTAATGTAGCTAAAAGAAATAAAGCTATTATCTTCGTATCAGTACATATAAATGCTTCTACTTATTCTTTTGCAAATGGAGTTATGACTTTCTATAACAAAGAAATCGATTACCCTTTAGCTTCGTACATACATCAAGAACTAGTAAAAACTAATATCTTTGATGATAAAGGAATAAGACAAGCTAACTTTTACGTATTAAAATATAACTCTATACCTTCAGTTTTATTAGAATTAGGATTTATTAGTAACTACAATGATGCTATTAAATTAACTTATATGGAAAATTTAGACAAATTAGCTTCAGCTATATCTAAAGGGATAAATAATTACATAAATCAAGTCTACAACAAAGTAAGAAGAGATTATTAAAAACAGATCCATGAAGATATATTTTAGTGGTATTGGTGGAATAGGAATGAGCGCTATTGTCCAAATATCCTTTTTACTCGGAAATCAAGTCTTAGGAAGTGATATTAAACCTTCTTATATAACTGATAAACTCCAAGAAATGGGAATAAAAATATTTTTCCACCAGCAAGAAGAAAATATCACTCAGGATATAAACTTATTTGTTTATTCCTCTGCAATAAATAAAGATAACCCTGAATACAAACAAGCAGAAAAACTAAACATCTCTACCCTTCACAGATCCCAATATCTAAAAGAAATTCTAAAGAATAAAAAAGTAATATCCATAACTGGTAGCTCGGGAAAAACTACCACTACTACTCTAACAGGAATGATTTTAAATAACCTATCCATTCCAGTTAATCTTATAACTGGTGGATGGATAAAAGAACTTAATTCTAATATTATCTGGAATGATTCAGAATGGGTAGTATTGGAAGCTGATGAATCTGACGGAAGCTTACTAAATTATCACTCCAATATCGGGCTTATAACCGATTTAGCTGTAGATGTTAACTTAAGTAGTCAAACTTTTAGACAATTAGACACGTCTATAAATCCATCTAACCTTAAGCAGAAACTTAAAGAAATTTACAAAGAATTCATTGAAAAAATAAATAAAATTCAAGGTAAAATCATTATCTCAAATGACCAAGAATTACTTAATTTCATTAATCAAAACAATTTTAAGGTAGATATCATTTTTGGTAGTTCTTTTGAAAAGTTTGATTTACCATATTTCTTTTTTGATGATTTTAATCAATTTGAAGTTAAAGGTTTTCCTTATGTTGAGTTCAGATTAAAAGCTTTAATCAAAAATTCTCTTTACGATTTAGGTAATTTAAAATTATCAACTATAGGTAAATATAATGTCTTGAATTTTACAGCTTGTGCATCTGTAGTATTTGCTTTAACCCAAAATTTGAACTATCTTAAAAACCTTACTAATATTGATTTGAATTCTATTCAGTTACCTAAAAGAAGATTTGAAATTTTATTTAACGATATAGTAAATAATAATAGGCTAATAGTAGTAGATGATTACGCCCATAATCCCAAAAAAATCAAATCCCTTATAAATGACCTAAACATAGTTTATCACAATTATCAAAGAATAGTAGTTTTTCAACCTCATAGATATACCAGAACTATGATGTTTTGGGATAAATTGAAAGAAGTTTTTAACAATCTTGATTATTTAATAATACTTCCAATATATGAGGCAGGAGAAAAACCAATAGAAAATATAAACTCCCAAAATTTAACTAATTTAATAAAGCAACAGAAAAATAATATAAAAGAAGTAAAATACATAGAAAGTTTTGAAAAAAACATTAACTTTTTAGAAGAAAAAATAAAATATAAAGATACTATAATAGTTTTTGTAGGAGCAGGTAACATAACTAATTTGGCTAACCAATGGGCAAATAATCTCTTTCAATTATCTAAAACAATTGTTTAATGAATTAAAAAAAAATTTACATTTTATTAACTTTTTTTTTATTTTTAATTTCAAAGATTTTAAGTAGGGAATTTAAGGGGGTAGTATATGGATAATCAAAACATAGGAAGAGACGGAATATTCAATTTATACACTCAACAATTAAGTAGAGAAACTCTAATAAGTAGGCAACTAGAAGCTGAAGAATTAGAGGAAATAGATCCTCTTATTTTAGCACATATAAGAAGTGCAGAAAAATCACCTTTTTCTAGAGATGTAGCTATTTTGTCACCTGCTGGACAAAAATTCCTCCAATTCCTTCGAGAAAATTTCCCCATCGATCCATACATTTTCTTACATGTAAACTATATTAAAAATACCTCCTTTGGAAAAGCTATCAATGTAGTAGCTGATAAACTAACTAAAGGCTACAAAATGATATTCGCCTTAACTTTTAAAAAATAAATAAAAATTTAAATGTAAAAATTAAGGAGATTAAAAACTAAAAGGGTACTTTTTAGGTACCCTTTTTATATTGAATTTAACTTTTAATTGCTTTTTTATCTTAATCCTTGAAGCAATACATAGAGGGATACGTTTGCAGTAGTGTATGCTTGAGGAGCTATAGCGGAAACAGTTGCTGCGTTAGCTGTACCACCTACTATTAATCCTGTTGTAGCAACTCCATCATCAAGCTCGGTATCTATTTTCGTTAAACTTGATGATGGTATAGTATTGGAACCTCCAGCAGTAGGGTTTAATACTTCTAAGACTACTGCTTTTGAAAAGGGATAACTTGCTTGTCCAGCAAAGTTAAATGTTGTATTTGATTGCTGTACTATTATCCTAAAGTTTGTTTTCCATGGGCTTGCTTCCGTCCATACTGCAGTAGTAGAATCGGTAATTCTTTCTATATAAGGACCTTTCCATCTAGGATCGGTTGGTCCATTGTTAACTAGATCATCCCATGTATTGGGAAATACATTTAAATCATTATAATAAAGTAGCATTGCAGTTTTTAAAGACCTTATTTCTCCTGTCATTCTACTTATTCTACTTTCTTCTACTCTGTTTATAATATAAGGAAGTAGAATAGCTGCTAATACAATTATGATAGCAATAACTACTAACAATTCTATCAATGTAAAACCTTTCTTCATAATCCAGCCCCTCCTTATTTTTTTAGATTATTCTATTTTTCATATTAAGTTCCTTTTTTTATTTTTAGTAAGTAAATAGAAGAATATAAACAGACCGACCTCCTCCTTGATAGTTTGTACCTGTTGTCAATCCTGCCATATTTGTGGTGGTAACAAAAGGAGTTATACCTGCATTAGCTTCAACTATAAAGCCTGATCCTGGATTACCATTGTCTAAGTCCCTATCTATTTTATCTAAAGAAGTAAGAGGTATTGTTGGATTAGTTCCTGTTATTACAGTTCTTACTTCCAAAGCAATACCATTTCTAAAAGGATAAAGGTTTGCTGTAGCGGCAAATCTGTTATTTGTATTTGCAGGATTTGATAACCATATTCTATAGTTAGTTCTCCATGGAGAAGCAGCTAAAAATATAGCTGCATTAGTACTATCTACATTTGGTGCTCTATTTATATAAGGTCCTCTCCAAGTGTTGGGGAACCCTGTATTAGTTACAAAGTTATTCCATGTGGTTGGTAAAGTTGAGTTATCGTTAAAGAATAATGCTACTGCGCTTCTTAATGAGGATATTTCTTCTTCTATTCTTGCTATTCTTGCATCTTCTAATCTGTTAAGAGTATAAGGAAGAAGGATAGAAGCTAGAATAGTAATAATAGCAGCTACTACAAGTAACTCTATTAAGGTCAACCCTTTTTTATATTTTTTCACCTCTTTAACCTCCTTTTTACTATGTTCTTTATTTATTTTTAATTTTCCTTTTTAATTGTTGGTTATTAATTAACTATTAATTTAATAAGTAAAAATGAGTACATAAACTGAATTATCTGGTATATATGACCCTAGTAAACGATTACCATCATCCATATCTGTGTCTATTTTTAAAAAAGAAGTTTGTGGGATTACTCCTACTTGTCCTGTCTCTGCTATTATATTTGTTATTTCTAATACAAATGCATTTCTAAATGGATATAGATTAGAGGTGTTTGCAAAGTAGTAATCGTTTGGTGCTGCTAATAGTACCCAAGAAACTATGTAGGTTTTCCAAGGTGTAGCACTATACCAATCTCTGGGTAAAGTTGGAGGATATTTAGGTTGTTTATTTATGTAAGGACCCCTCCATCCACTTACTGTTGGATTAACAAATGCTAACCAATCACCACCATACATAGGGGCACTTAAAGGAGTTGTTGGTAAAGTTAGAGTATCATTATAAAATAAAGTCATTGCTGTCCTTATTGAAAATATCATTTCCTTCATAGCTGCTATTCTTGAATCCTCTATCCTATAAAAATATAAGGAAGAAGAATAGAAGCTAAAACAGTAATAATAGCAATTACTACAATTAATTCTATTAAGCTTAACCCTTTTTTAAACCTTTTCATAACCTTTTCATAATAGAATCTATTTTTTATTTTTTTCAACAATCCATTTTTCCCTTAATGTTAAAAACTATAGATTAAAATATATAAGGATAAATTTTTATGTGATTGTTCTTGATATTGTGGATTTGGATTAAGTGTT